>NZ_JBPQTK010000184.1:0-8596 GCF_051386315.1 Micromonospora sp. URMC 107 | reverse complement strand
CACCAACCCGGCGCCACCACCCGCCTACGCCGGCAACCGCTCGTCCACCACCGTCTGCGCGACGAGGAAATCCACCACGTCCGCCAGCCGACCCCGACGACCCGCCGCCGCCCGCTGCCGCGCCGCACCGCTGCCCACCACCAGCAACCGCCCCAACCAGCCCCGCACCAGATCCTCGTCCCCACACGCCCGCAACACCGGCGCCAACCAGTCCACCACCTCGCCCAGCACCTCACGCGCCGGCCGCAACCGCCCCGTACCCGCCTCCAGCAACGCACCCTCCAGGCCATCGCGCGCCGCCCGCCAGTACGCCGCCCGCAACCACTCCCCGGCAACCTCCGGACCATGGTCACCCCGATCCACCGCCTCCAACCCCCGCACCACCAACGCCCGCACCAACGCCGCCACCAACGCCGACTCCTGCGCCGACACCGGCACATCCGCCACCCGCACCTCCAACGTCGGATGCGACACCGACGGCCGGACGTCCCAGAACAACGTCCCCGGATCCACGACCGCCCCCGCCGCCGACAACATCTGCACCACCCGCTCGTAGTGAGCCAACGACGTGAAACGCGGCGGCGGCCCCGCCACCGGCCACCGCGGCCAGACCATCGACCGCCAACTCGCGTAACCCGAATCCCGCCCCTCCCAGTACGGCGAGTTCGCCGCCAACGCGATCAACAACGGCAGATGCACCCGCAGATGGTTACTGACCAGCAACGCCCGCTCCCGGTCCGGCAACTCCACGTGCACGTGCAACGCACAGATCGCCAACTCGTCGTGCAACCCCCGAAACGTCGCCGTACCCAGATCCTGCCTCGGCCCCCGAGTCACCGGCGGCGACGTCGCCCCCGCCAGCACCGGCGTACCGGTCGCCACGATCCGCAACCCGTCGACCGCCGCACACTCCGCCACCACCCGACGTGCCTGCACCAACTGCTCCAACAACAGCCGCACCGACGACGTCGGATCCGTCCTGGTCTCCACGTGCAACGTCGTGATCTCACCCGACACCCGCGAACCCAATCGCGCCGCCGCCCGCTCCACCACCGCGCCCGCACCCGGCACCATGGCCTCCACTCACGACACCGCGGGCGACCCGCCCGACCCGACCAGGCCGACAGGGTAGCCCAACCAGTAACGGCCAAGACACCCTCAGTCAACGCCCCACCGCCGGGCCCACCCCGCCCGGACCGCTGTGGCAAGCTGACACCAGACGCGACTGGCGGCCAGAGGATGGACACCAAACCATCGGGGAGCTCCACCGCGCGGAGGTCGACCGCCTGGGCCCCGCCGGCAGAGGAGCAGCATGCCCACCGCCCGACTCCTGCCCGGCACCCCCGTCGCCGAACGCATCCTCACCGACGTCGCCGCCGGCGTCACCGCACTGCGCGCCGCCGGCATCACCCCCGGCCTCGCCACCATCCTCGTCGGCGACGACGACGCCAGCGCCGGCTACATCCGCATCAAGCAACGCCAGGCCACCGAACTCGGCTTCACCTCGCCCCACGTACACCTGCCCGCCACCGCCACCCAGGCCGACCTGCACCGCGCCATCGCCGACTTCAACACCGCACCCGACGTGCACGGCCTGCTCATCCAGCACCCCATCCCCACGCACCTCGACTACGACCGGGCCCTGCAGACCATGGACCCCGACCTCGACGTCGACGGCATGCACCCGCTCAACATGGGACGCCTCGCCCTCGGCCTGCCCGGCCCGCTGCCCTGCACCCCCGCCGGCATCGAAGCCCTGCTCGCCTTCCACGACATCCCCGTCGCCGGACGCGACGTCGTCATCCTCGGCCGCGGCGCCACCCTCGGCCGCCCCCTCGCCCTGCTGCTCACCCAGAAACGACCCACCGCCAACGCCGCCGTCACCGTCGTCCACACCGGCGTCCCCGACTGGGCCACCCACACCCGACGCGCCGACATCCTCATCGCCGCCGCCGGCGTCCCGGGCATCATCCAGCCCGAACACGTCCGCCCCGGCGCCGTCGTCATCGGCGGCGGCGTCCGCTACGAGGGCCGACGCCTCCTACCCGACGTCGCCGAGACCTGCGCCGACGTCGCCGGCGCCATCACCCCCCGCGTCGGCGGGGTCGGCCCCACCACCGTCGCCATGCTCTTCCGCAACGCCCTCGACGCCGCCCGCCGCGCCACCGGCCACGCCTGACCCACCCGTCCCGCGGCGACACCCCACCCACACCGGTCCGGCGGCGGGTGTCGCCGCCGGACCGGTGCGACCTACCAGGCCCGGCCCGGAACACCGCGACCGCGCGCCCTCACGACCCCGCCTGCCGGTCCACCAACCCCGCCAACGCCCGATTGGTACGGTTGGACCGCACCGCCGCGCGCTGCTGCCCGGCCGTCACCTCGATGTACGTCTGCGACGACGCCAACGACGCGTGACCCAGCAACCGCATGATCTCCGCCGCGCTCGCCCCGTCCTCCGCCAACCGCGTCGCGAAGGTGTGCCGCAGCGCGTGCAACCGCGCCCCGCGCGGCACCCGATCGGTGATGCCCGCCCGCCGGTAGCAGGACTCCACGAGGTACTGCAGCCCACCCCGGCGCAGCGGTTCACCCTGGCGGTCCACCAGCAGCGGCGCGTCCGGCCGCACCGTCCGCGACCCGAACCGGCGGACCCGGCTGTCCAGGTAGCCCACCAACACCCCGTCCAGTTCCGGCTCGATCGGCACCACCCGCGGCCGACCGCCCTTGCCGGCCACGTCGACCCGCCGCTCGCCCGCCCGGCCCGTCAACGACCCCACCCGCAGCGCCAGCAGCTCCGACAGCCGCAGCCCCGCGCAGAGCGCCAACGCCAGCACCGCCAGGTCGCGCTCCGGCCACGGGTCGCGCTGCCGCCCCTCCTGCCGGGCCACCGAGGCGAGCAACTGCTCGGGAGTGTCTGCGCCGCGCAGCGGCTTGGGCTGGGGGAGAGGCGCCCGGGGACGACCGACCGCCGGCATCGGGTTGCCGGCGACCACCCCGTCGGCGACCAGGAACGAGAAGAAGCTGTTCCAGGTGGACCACGCCCGGTGCACCGACGCGGCCGCGCGGGGAGCGGCGAACCGGGCGAACGCCGCGCGCATCACGCGGGCGCTGAGGGCGGCGACGGGCAGCGCGTCGAGGGGGAGGGGAGGGGTGGTTTCCTCGGCCGCAAGCGCGGCGACGGCGCGCAGGTCCCGCCGGTACGCCTCCAGCGTGTGGGGGGAGGGCTTGCGGGTGGCGCGCGCCGTCAGGAACTCCTCGATCAGCCGCTGTACCGATTCGTCCTGTTTGTCATGCATAAGCGATATTATGCATGATTTTCGGGTTGACCGACAGCCGAGGGGGAGGGCATGCGGCGGTACGTGCTGACGGGTGCGCCGGGGGGCGGGCAGGACGACGCTCGCCGACGCGCTGCGCCGACGTGGTCGCGGAGGCGGCCACCGAGGTCATCGCGGCAGGGCGGGAGCGGGGCGTCGCCGAGCCGTGGCAGGAGGAGGGCTTCGTCGAGGCGGTGGCAGGGCTCCAGCCAAGCGCCGCGAGGCGTCCGGGGGATGCGGGTCGGTGCAGGTCCACGACCGGTCGCCGTTGTGCGCGTTGGCCCTCGCGGGGCACCTGGGCGCGCGCCGGGCCGCGTGCTCACCGGGGACCTGCGGCGGGTCCTGCGCGACGGCACCCGCCAGCGGCAGGTGCTCCTGGTCGAGCCGCTGAGCTTGGTGACGCGCAGCCCCGCCCGCCGGATCGGCTACGCCGAGTCGCTGGGGTTCGCCCGCGTGCACGAGGAGGCCCACCGGGCGCACAGCCATCTGATCGCGGTGCCGCCCGCGCCGGTGCGGGCACGGGTCGCGCTGGTGGAAGCGCAACCGCGGCGCCTCGCGGCGCTGCCGCCCGAGCGGGCCGAGGGAGTGCCCGATCCTGCTTACTTGACATAATGTACATTATCGAATCGGGAGATATGGCAGCTGGGGCGGGCTTCGGGAGGCACCGTACCGGCGGCGGGCCCTGCGTAGGGCCCGCCGCGCCTCGACGACACCCGGTCGGCCGTCTCCCCGCGGATCCGTGCACCGGACCCGACCCCCGCGCGACCCGAAAGCGCCAGGCGCTGATGCACGGGCTCGATCGCGGCCGAACCCCCGCTGGCGCCACCGCCCGGGCCGACGTTGCGTGCTCGCGGCGGACGAACCTGGATCCGCCGCGCGCACAGCCCCGGCCGCCTTCGGCGCTCGTCGTGGCACCGACCGTCACCCAGCGAGGCGATTCGGTCCCCCACCGTCAGCACGGAACGCGAGTGCGTCCCGCAAACTCCTCGGCGAGCATGGGCCGCTCCCCCGGCCGTGGCCTCGCCGCGCACGCTGCCGCACCTGCTCAGCGGTCAGCGGTCCTCCAGCGTCCACCAGGTTCCTCGGTCAGGCGCCGACGTAGGCGGCGAGGTGTTCGCCGGTGAGGGTGGAGCGGGCGGCGACCAGGTCGGCGGGGGTGCCCTCGAAGACGATCCGGCCGCCGTCGTGGCCCGCGCCGGGGCCGAGGTCGACGATCCAGTCGGCGTGTGCCATGACGGCCTGGTGGTGCTCGATGACGATGACGGACTTGCCGGAGTCGACGAGGCGGTCGAGCAGGGCGAGCAGTTGCGCGACGTCGGCGAGGTGCAGGCCGGTGGTCGGTTCGTCGAGGACGTAGACGCCGCCCTTCTCGGCCATGTGGGTGGCGAGCTTGAGTCGCTGCCGCTCGCCGCCGGAGAGGGTGGTGAGCGGCTGGCCGAGGCTGAGGTAGCCCAGCCCGACGTCGGCGAGTCGGGTCAGGATGGCGTGGGCGGCCGGGATGCGGGCGTCGCCGGCGCCGAAGAACTCCTCGGCCTCGGCGACCGACATGGCGAGCACCTCGGCGATGTTCCGGCCGCCCAGCGTGTACTCCAGCACGGACGCCTGGAAGCGCTTGCCCCCGCACTCCTCGCACGTGGTCTCGACGGTCGCCATGACGCCCAGGTCGGTGTAGATGACGCCGGCGCCGTTGCAGGTGGGGCAGGCGCCCTCGGAGTTGGCGCTGAACAGCGCGGGCTTGACGCCGTTGGCCTTGGCGAAGGCCTTGCGGATCGGGTCGAGCAGGCCGGTGTAGGTGGCCGGGTTGCTGCGTCGTGAGCCGCGGATCGCTCCCTGGTCGATCACGACCACGCCGTCGCGTCCGGCGACCGAGCCGTGGACGAGTGAGCTCTTGCCGGAGCCGGCGACGCCGGTGATGACGCAGAGCACGCCGAGTGGGATGTCGACGTCGACGTCGCGCAGGTTGTGCGCGGTGGCGCCCCGGATCTCCAGCGCGCCGGTGGGGGTGCGCACGGTCGCTTTCAGGGTGGCCCGGTCGTCGAGGTGGCGGCCGGTGACGGTGCCGCTCCCCCGCAGGCCCTGCACGGTGCCTTCGAAGCAGACCGTGCCGCCCTGCGTGCCGGCGCCGGGGCCGAGATCGACGACGTGGTCGGCGATCGTGATGGTCTCGGGCTTGTGCTCGACGACGAGCACGGTGTTGCCCTTGTTGCGCAGTTGCAGCAGCAGGTTGTTCATCCGCTGGATGTCGTGCGGGTGCAGGCCGATGGTGGGTTCGTCGAAGACGTAGGTGACGTCGGTGAGGGATGAGCCGAGGTGGCGGATCATCTTGGTGCGCTGTGCCTCTCCCCCGGACAGGGTGCCGGCCGGGCGGTCGAGCGAGAGGTAGCCCAGGCCGATCTGCTCGAACGAGTCGAGCAGGTGTTGCAGCCCCGTGAGCAGGGGGGCCACCGAGGGTTCGTCGAGTTCGCGCACCCATCCGGCGAGGTCGCTGATCTGCATGGCGCAGACGTCGGCGATGCTCTTGCCGTTGATCTTCGAGGAGCGGGCCTCCGGGCTGAGCCGGGTTCCGTTGCAGTCCGGGCAGGTCTGGAAGGTCACGGCCCGCTCGACGAAGGCCCGGATGTGCGGTTGCAGGGCGTCGACGTCCTTGGAGAGGAACGACTTCTGGATCTGCGGGATGATCCCGGCGTACGTCAGGTTGATGCCGTCGATCTTGATCTTGGTGGGCTCCCGGTGGAGCAGGTCGTGCAGTTCCTTCTTGGTGAACTTGCGGATCGGCTTGTCGGGGTCGAAGTAGCCGCAGCCGCGGAAGATGCGGCCGTACCAGCCGTCCATGCTGTAGCCGGGGATCGTGATCGCGCCCTCGTTGAGCGACTTGTCGGCGTCGTACAGGGCGGTCAGGTCGATGTCGTTGACGGTGCCCATGCCCTCGCAGCGCGGGCACATGCCGCCGAGGCGGTGGAAGGTCGCCTTCTCGGCCTTGGTCTTGTTGCCGCGCTCGACGGTGATGGCGCCGCTGGCTGTCACGGTGGGGATGTTGAAGGAGTACGCGTTGGGTGAGCCGATGTGTGGCTGGCCGAGGCGGCTGAACAGGATGCGCAGCATGGCGTTGGCGTCGGTGGCGGTGCCGACGGTGGAGCGCGGGTTGGCGCCCATCCGCTCCTGGTCGACGATGATCGCCGTGGTCAGCCCGTCGAGCAGGTCGACTTCCGGTCGGGTGAGCGACGGCATGAAGCCCTGCAGGAAGGCGCTGTAGGTTTCGTTGATCATCCGCTGCGACTCCGCGGCGATCGTGCCGAACACCAGCGAGCTCTTGCCCGAGCCGGAGACGCCGGTGAACACCGTCAGCCGGCGCTTCGGTATCTCGACGCTGACGTCCTTGAGGTTGTTGACGCGGGCGCCCTGCACGCGGATCAGGTCGTGGCTGTCGGCGACGTGCTGCGCGGGTGCCTGCGTGGCCGTGCTCATCGTGTCTCCATCTGTTGCGGGGTCGCGTTCGGCGCCGCGACCGGTCATCCGTGCGGGGTGTGGCGTCGCCGGAGGGGTCAGCGCAGCTCGTTGATGCGGATGAGGTTGCCCGTGGGGTCGCGGAAGGCGCAGTCGCGGACGCCGTACGGCTGTGCGGTCGGTTCCTGGACGACGTCGGCGCCGCTGGCCTGCAGTCGGTCGAAGAGGCCGTCGAGGTCGTCGGTGGCCAGGGTGATGGCGGTGTAGCTGCCCTTGGCGATCAGTTCGAGGATGGTCTGGCGCTCGTCGTCGGTGATGCCGGGGTCGGCGGCCGGCGGGTGCAGGACGATGGACGTGCCCGGCTGGTTGGGGGGACCGACGGTGATCCAGCGCATCCCGTCGTATCCGACGTCGTTGCGGACCTCGAAGCCGAGGGTGTCGCGGTAGAAGGTGAGGGCGGCGTCCGCGTCGGTGTGCGGGAGGAAGGCGTAGTGGATGGTGATGTCCATGGCGGTCAGGCTAGTTGCGGCCGCGTGGCCCGTGCTTCTCGATTCCTGATCGGTCTGGTCACCTGTTTCGCGAGGCAGGGTGGCATCTCCGCCGTCGCGGGGGCGCTGCGGGCCCGGTAGGTGCTCGGCGGCACGCCGACGAGTTCGGTGAAGCGTGTGCTGAAGGTGCCCAGGGACGAGCAGCCGACGGCGAAACAGACTTCCGTGACGCTGAGGTCGCCGCGGCGCAGCAGCGCCATGGCGCGTTCGATGCGGCGCGTCATGAGGTAGGCGTACGGCGATTCGCCGTAGGCGAGGCGGAACTGGCGGCTCAGGTGTCCGGCCGACATGTTCGCGCCGCGGGCGAGCGCCTCGACGTCCAGCGGTTGGGCGTACTCCCGGTCGATCCGATCGCGGACGCGGCGTAGCCGGGCGAGGTCGCGCAGGTGTTGGGCTGCGGCGTCTCTGCTGGTCACGTGCAAGATCGTGCCACGTCCCGGCGGGGTTGCCCAGCAGGGTCGGCGGCCTGCCGCCGCCGTGTCGCCGCGGCGGGTGTATCGGATGGTGTCGGGGCGGGTCCGCCTGGGAGGCCTCGCGGCCCGGAGGTGTGAGCGTGGGCGCGGATGCCGAGATCTTCGTGTTCGACTACGGGCGCTACCGCGGTGAGGTCGTGCCGGCGCTGCGCACCGGTGCGGTGGTGCCGTGGCTCGGTGAGGTGTTCCGGTCCGCGGCGTCGATGGGCGGGTACGGCTACGGCGTGCTGTGGCCTCGGTTGGCGGCGCAGCTGCGGGAGCGGCCCACGGTTCTCGCGCGGTACTGCACGTGGCTCGGTCGCGACCTGCGCTACGTCGGGTGGACCGGGTCGCCGGCCGCGCGAGAACCGCGGGCCGCGCGGCGGGCGACGGGCTCAGGTTCGGCTGGTGCGGGGGCGGCGGGCGAGGACGAGGGTGGTGCGCAGGCGCAGTACGACGGTGCCGCCGAAGCCGTCCACGAGGGTGCGCATCGCGGTGGCCGCCCGCGTCTGCTGCTCGGCGGTGCGCTGCCGGTACGGGCCGAAGGTCTGCAGCAGGCGCAGGTAGCGGTCGGTGCTCAGGGGCAGGTCGCGGTGCAGGGTGTCGGCGCGCACGTCGGTGAACAGGTCGCTGCCGGTGATGTCGTGGTGGAACCAGTCGGCGCGGCGGCGGGTGGCGGTGGGGTCGATGGCGCGCAGCGTGGTGTCGACGGCGTGGGCCTGCGCGGGGTCGGCGTAGCCGTACTCGTGGCCGAAGACGGCGAGGGTGCCGCCGAAGCCGTCCACGAGGGTGCGCATCGCGGTGGCCGCCCGCGTCTGCTGCTCGGCGGTGCGCTGCCGGT
>NZ_JBPQTK010000183.1:0-8665 GCF_051386315.1 Micromonospora sp. URMC 107 | reverse complement strand
CGCGCCCCTGGCCGCCGCCGAGTCCACCGGGGTGCCGGTGAGGATCTTCTTCACCGGGACCTCCAGCTTCTTCGCCGTCAGGGGAGCGAGCAGCCAGTCGACCGGGTCCGGGTACGCCCCCGTGTCGACCAGGACCCGGTCGCCGGGCGCGATGCCCAGCTCCGTCGCGCGGGCGGTCGCGCGGCCCAGCAGCTCCGCCTCGCCCGGGCCACCCGGCGCGTACGGGCTGAAGTGGTCGCCGTGGGCGCGTACCTCCGACACGTAGTCGGCGAAGCCGGGCGGCACCTGGCGCATCGGCAGGGCGAACGGGTCGAGGGCGAGGACGTACCGCTCGCCCGCCGACCAGGCGTCCGCCTCGGCCAGCCGGGTCGCGGCGGCGAAGAGCACGTCCACGTCGCCCGGCGTGTCGGCGACGGTCAGCCCGGCCGACCAGCAGCCGAGCAGCACCGCCGCGGTCTGCCAGTGCGGGGGGAGCAGCACCCCGGCGACGTCACCGGGGCCCACGGCCACCTCGTCGACGAGCAGGTTGGCCGTCTTGGCCACCCAGTTCGCCAGCGTGGCGCCGGAAAGCTCGGTGCGTTCGCCCGTGGCGTCGTCGTACCAGGTCAGCAGCGGTCGGGTCGGGTCGGTGGCGATCGCGTCGGCGAAGACCCGGGCAATGTTGTCGGCCATCGGCGCGAACGATACGCCCCCGGCGGCCGTACTCGATGACGGCGACAAGTCGGCGTACCGTCGGGTCGCAGTCAGCGTCCGTGCCGGGCTCCGGCGTAGGCTTGCCGGAGTGTTGTTCCCCACAGGCCCGTCAGTTCAAGGAGTCGCCCCGTGACCGCCGGTCGCCCGCCCCGCGTGCTCATCGACGCCACGAGTGTCCCCGTCGACCGTGGTGGTGTCGGTCGATACGTCGACGGCCTGCTCGGCGCCCTCGGCAAGGTGTGCGGGTCGGGGGTGGAGCTGGCTGTCGTCTGCCTCCGCACCGACCTGGAGCGCTACGCCCGGATGCTGCCCGGCGCGGAGATCATCCCGGCCCCGGCCGCCGTCGCGCACCGCCCCGCCCGGCTCGCCTGGGAGCAGACCGGCCTGCCGCTGCTCGCCCAGCAGGTGGGCGCGCAGGTGCTGCACTCGCCCTTCTACACCTGCCCGCTGCGCGCCGGCTGCCCGGTCACGGTGACCGTGCACGACGCGACGTTCTTCACCGAGCCGGAGCACTACGACAAGTCGCGGCGCACCTTCTTCCGCAGCGCGATCAAGACGTCCCTGCGCCGCGCCAGCCGGGTGATCGTGCCGAGCAAGGCCACCCGGGACGAGCTGATCCGGCTGCTCGACGCCGACCCCACCCGGATCGACGTCGCCTACCACGGCGTCGACCACGCCGCCTTCCACGCGCCCAGCGACGAGGAGAAGGCCCGGGTCCGGGCCCGCCTGGGGCTCGGCGGCACCCACTACGTGGCCTTCCTGGGGGCGAAGGAGCCGCGCAAGAACGTGCCGAACCTGATCCGCGGCTGGGCCCGCGCGGTGGCCGACCGGGAGGAGCCGCCGGCCCTGGTGATCGCCGGCGGCCAGGGGCACGACGACGACATCGACCGCGCGGTGGCGGAGGTCCCGTCGCACCTGCGGCTGCTCCGCCCCGGCTACCTCCGCTACGCGGACCTGCCCGGCTTCCTCGGCGGGGCGCTGGTGGCCGCCTACCCGTCCTACGGGGAGGGTTTCGGCCTGCCGATCCTGGAGGCGATGGCGTGCGCCGCCCCGGTGCTCACCACGCCCCGGCTGTCGCTGCCGGAGGTGGGCGGCGACGCGGTCGCGTACACCAGCGAGGCGCCCGACCAGATCGCCACCGACCTGGCCGCGCTGCTCGACGACGAGCAGCGGCGGTTGTCCCTGGCCAAGGCCGGTTTCGACCGGGCCAAGGAGTTCACCTGGGAGTCCAGCGCCGAGGTGCACATCGCCGCCTGGAGCCGGGCCCGGTCCTGACCGCCACGACCGGGGGCGTGAGAATGCGTCCCCGGTCAGGCGAATCGGGCATGATGTGCGGGTGATTTACGCCGTCATCCCGGCGGGTGGCAGTGGCACGAGGTTGTGGCCGCTGTCCCGCGCCGGGCATCCCAAGTTCCTCCACCCGCTGACCGGCTCCGCCGCCTCGCTGCTCCAGGCGACGGTGGACCGGCTGGGCCCGCTGACCAGCGCCGAGCGCACCCTGGTGGTCACCGGGACAGCGCACGTGACGGCGGTCGCGCGCCAGCTCGCCGGGCTGCCGGAGGAGAACATCCTGGTCGAGCCCTCGCCCCGGGACTCGTGCGCGGCGATCGCCCTGGCCGCCGCCGTCATCGCGCGGCGCGACCCGGAGGCGGTGATGGGCTCCTTCGCCGCCGACCACCTGATCGGTGACCCGGAGCGCTGGCGGGAGGTCGTCCGGGAGGCGGTCCGCGGCGCCGAGCGGGGCCTGCTGATGACGGTCGGCATCACCCCGACGCGAGCCGAGACCGGCTACGGCTACCTCCAGACCGGCGACCCGGTCGACGGGGGCCCGCTGCGGCCGGTGGCCGAGTTCAAGGAGAAGCCGAGCGCCGAGGTGGCCGAGGCGTACCTGCGTTCGGGGCGGCACCTCTGGAACGCCAGCATGTTCGTCTGGCGGGTCGACCTGTTCCTCGCCGAGCTGGCCCGCCAGCAGCCGGCCCTGCACGCCGGGATCGTCGCGATCGCCGAGGCGTGGGGCACCGAGGCGCAGGACGACGTGCTCGGCACGGTCTGGCCGACGCTGCCGAAGATCTCCGTCGACTACGCGGTGATGGAGGGCGCGGCGACCGCCGGTCGGGTGGCGACCGTGCCGGGCGACTTCGGCTGGAACGACGTCGGCGACTTCCACACCCTCGGCGAGGTGCTGCCCGCCGACGAGAACGGCAACGTGGTGCTCGGCGCCGACGCCAAGCCGGGGGTGCTGCTGCGCGACAGCGGCGGACTGGTGGTGGTGCCCTACTCCGGGCGGCTGGTGGCCGCCGTCGGCGTGCACGACCTGATCATCGTCGACACCCCGGACGCGCTGCTGGTCTGCCCCCGTGACCGGGCGCAGGACGTCAAGAAGGTCGTCGACGAGCTCAAGGAACGGGGCGAAGAGGGGCTCGTCTGAGCGTCGCCAGGGCCGGGGCGACCAGGTGCGCCGTCCCGCCGGCCAGCGGCTGCGGCAGCCGGTCCGGCGGGAACCAGCCCAGCGCCTCGGACTCCTCGCTGACCCGCTCCACCGCGCCGGGCGGGGCGAGCACGGCGAAGCGTACGTCGTGGTGCAGCGAGCCGCCCTGGCAGCTCACCGGGTGGATGTCGACGTCGATCGGCACCGGGTCGATCCGCAGGCCGACGATGCCGGACTCCTCGCCGGCCTCGCGCAGGGCGGCGGCGGCGAGGGTCCGGTCGGCCGGCTCGCAGTGCCCCCCGAGCTGCACCCACCGCCGGAACTTGCCGTGCAGGCAGAGCAGCACCCGGGAGCCGGTGGCGTCGAGCACCAGCGCGCTCGCCGTGACGTGCCCGGGCCGGTGCGCCCGGCTCATCGCCACCGGCCCGGCGGCCAGCAGCGCCACGGTGCGGTCGCGGGCCTCGGCGGCGGCCGGGCCGGTCGGCTCCCATCGGCTCAGCGTCGCGACGGCGTCGGCGTGCAGCGCCGCGTACGCCTCGGCGTCCGACGACGGTCGGGAGGCGGCGGCGGTGGGGGAGTCGGCCATGTCGACACTGTACGAGCCGACGCTTCGTACCCTGGCCCGGTGACCCTGCGACTGTTGGAGTTCGTCGTGGCCGGCAACGAGGCCAGCGACCTGCTGCCGGTGCGCTCCGCGCCGCTGCTGCGGGCGCACGGTGCCCGGCGCGGCTTCTGGACCGTGCTCGACGAGGGTCCGGTGGAGCACTGCCTGGCCCTGCTGCTGGAGCTGGACGACGGCCGCTGGGTCGCCCACCACGTGGCCGCCGACGCCGGGGCGGAGAACGGCCGCACGGAGGACGGCGAGGCGCTCGCCCACCACGACGGCTGGGTGTACGTCTTCGGCTCCCACTTCGGCTCGAAGGCGGGCCCGCTGCGCCCGCGACGCGCCTTCGTGGCCCGGTTCCGCGAGGACGACGCGGCGGCGGGCCCGGTGCCGGTGCAGGTGGTCCGCAACCGGTTCCGGCTGCACCGGGCGGTCAACGACGCCCTGCTCGAGGCGGCGTTCACCCCGCTGCCGCCGGGCGAGCGGGTGCGGGCCCGGTTCATCGGGGAGACCGTCGCCCGGGGCACCGCCCGGTCGAAGGGCTGGGTCAGCCGGCTCGTCCCCGACGACCTTCCGCTGAACGTCGAGGCGGCGGCCTTCACGCCGGCCGGCGGTGTCCTGCTCGGGCTGCGGTTCCCGGTCACCGCCGACGGCGAGCCGATCCTGGTCGAGCTGACCGGGGTGCCGGGCATGTTCGACCCCGCGCCGAGCTGGCCGCGGGCGTCGGGGGCGTACGTCCTGACGGGGGTGACGCCGCCCGGCGGGCTGGCCGGCTTCCGGGCGATCGCGCCCACGGACGACGGCGGCTACGCGGCGATCGTCGGGTCGATCGACGCGCTGGGCAAGGGCTCGGTGCTGCTCGACGACCACCCGGCCGGCGGCGGGGTCACCTCGCGGCACGTCCGGTTCCCCGCGCCCGGCGACGGGCACCTCGTCCCCGGTGAGCTGGTGGCCGACCTGGCGCCGTTCCGCCACGTGGAGGGGGTGGCCGAGTGGGAGGGGCAGAGCTTCTACGTCACCGACGAGGACCATCGGGTGGCGCTCTGGGTCGCCTGACCGGCGGTGGACCGACGAGCGGGCGGCGCCTCCGCGGAGCAAGGCCGCAGACCCTCGTGGTGCCGCCCGGCCGCCGGTCCTTCCCCGTTCCCCGGGCGCCCGGTTCCAGGCGCGTCGGGTGACGCGCCCGCCCCCGTGCGCGGGCAGTGGAAGCATGCCCAACGGCCCCGGGGGCCGTCGAGGTCTTTCAGCCCACGCTTAAAGACGGAGATAAGTGCCGGCCAGGTACAGTGCAAACGGTTGCCAGGCATCCCCTCTGCCCGGCGACGCGGGAGCCGTCCATGCTGAAGATCTATTTTTCCGCCGAGGACATCCTCCGGACCCGGGTGGCTCCGGCGGCGGATCCGGTGTGGGAGCTGGTTCTTAGCCTGCACCTGCTGCCCGGCCGTGGCCGGGACCCGCTGCTGGCGGGCTGGCGGCGCAGTGTGACGCGCGGGCTGCGTGAGGGCAGCGGCTCGGCGGGGCTGCGGCTCCTGCTGACGCTCAACCCGCCCCGCGGCTACTTCCCCGACTTCCTCACCCCGTACGAGAGCGTGTCGGGCTTCGAGGCCGGCATGGAGGCGGTCCGCAACACCCCCGTGACGCTGCTGCGCCGCGACGTGGCGCTGTTCGCCGCCAACGGCTCCCTCCCCGCCGGCGCCGCGGCGCTGGCCCGGGGGGAGCCGGACACGCTGCGCGCCCTGACCGGCGCGATGGAGCGGTACCGCGGCCTGGCGATCGACCCGTACTGGGCCCGGATCCAGGCGGCGGTGGAGGCCGACCGGTCCCGGCGGGCCCGGGCCCTGCTCGACGGCGGGGTGGAGGGGCTGCTGGCCAGCCTCCGGCCCGCCATGCGTTGGGAGTCCGGGGTGCTGGAGATCCGCGACTACCCGCACAGCCGGGAGCTGCACCTGGGCGGGCGCGGGCTGCTGCTGGTGCCGTCGTTCTTCTGCTCGGCCACGCCGGTCGCCCTGCTCGACCCGGCGCTGCCCCCGGTCCTGGTCTACCCGGTGGACCGGCTCGGCGGCCTGCTGCCGGCCCCCGGCGAGGGCGGCGGCCCCGGCGCGCCGGATCCCGGGCGGGAGGCGCTGGCCGCGCTGCTCGGCCGCACCCGGGCCGCCGTGCTGGCGGCCAGCGACGACGGCTGCACCACCGGCGAGGTGGCCCGCCGGCTGAACATCTCGGCCGCCGCCGCGAGCCAGCACACCACCGTGCTGCGCAACGCCGGCCTCCTGGTCAGCCAGCGCGACCGCAACACCGTCCTGCACACCCTGACCCCGCTGGGGCGGGCGATGCTCAACTCCTGAGCGCCGCCCGTGCCCGCCCGGGCGCCGTCACAGGGCCAGGGCGGCGCTGGCGGCGGTGCCGGGGGGTGGGGGAAGCAGCAGGGAGGCGACGCCCTCGGCCGCGAGGGCGGTGCGGAGGCGTTGCAGGTCGGCGCCGAAGCGGACCAGGTCGGTCGGGCCGGCCGGGGTGGCCGGGGAGCCGAGCAGCAGCGTCGTCGCCTCCGCCGGCCAGCCGGGCACCCGGGCGGTCAACCCGGCGCGGGCCTCCTCGTCGGCGACCAGGCTGAAGACCGTGCCGGGGGCGACCACGTCCGCGACGGCGCCGATCGCCCGGCGTACGGCCTCGGGGTCGGGCGGGGTCGGGTTGGGACCGTCCGGCAGGGTGGCGGCGGCGGCCAGCCCGGCGGCCTTCGCCTCGGCGGTGCCCAGCGAGAAGAGGTCCATCGCGGCGTCCCGGACCAGCGCCGACGCGCCGACGCCGTCGTCGGGGCGGGGTGCGGTGAGGTAGCCGCGCACCACCGCGACCGGCACCTGGTCACACTTGCCCTTGATCAGCTCGCCCGCGCCGGCCAGCTCGTCCACCACCGCCATCTGGGTGAGCTGGAGCTCGTTGCCGTACGGGTCGACCTCGCCCCGGTGGTCGCGGATCGCGTCCATCCCGGCGACGCCGAGCGCCACGTCGGTGAGCCCGTTGCGCCAGGGCCGGCCCATCGTGTCGCTGACGATCACCGCGACGTCCACGCCGTGGCGCTCGCGCAGGGCGGCGCGCAGCGCCCGGGCCGAGGCGTCCGGATCCTCGGGGAGCAGCACGAGCCGGGTCTTGTCGACGTTCGAGGCGTCGATGCCGGCCGACGCCATCACGAAGCCGTGGTGGGTCTGCACGATGCGGGTCGCGCCCCGGGTGGCCACCACCCGCGCCGTCTCGGCGGCCAGCACCTCGTCGCGCGCGGCGAGCCGCTCCGGCCCGTCCGCCGGGACGTCGACGAGGCGTCCCTCCGCCTTCGAGACGATCTTGCTGGTCACCACCAGCACGTCGCCGTCGCGCAGCCAGGGGGCGGCGGCGGCGATCAGGGCCGCCAGGTCGTCGCCCTCGGACACGTGGCCGATGCCCGGCACCGGCAGGATCTCCAGCCTCACGTCAGCTCCAGCGCGGCGCGGACCATGGCCGCCGTCGCCGCCTCGTCGGTCATCCGCAGCGGCGCCGCGCGGACCGTCACCTCCGGCACCACCGTGCCGGCGTCCTCCTCGGCGACCAGCCAGCCGTCGAGTAGCCCGCCGGCCGACCGGCCGCCGTAGAGCCGGCCCACGCCGGCCGCGCTGCACTCCACCCCCAGCACGGCCAGGCAGCGGTCGGCCATGCCGCGCACCGGCGCGCCGCCGATGATCGGCGACACGCCGACCACCGGGGCGGGACCGTCGGCGACCGCCTCGCGCAGCCCGGGCACGGCCAGGATCGGGGCGACGCTGACCACCGGGTTGCTCGGCGCGATCAGCACCACGTCGGCCCCGGCGATCGCCTCCGTCACGCCGGGCGCCGGCCGGGCGGTCTCCGCGCCGACGAAGACGAACCGGTGGGTGGGGACGTCGCCGCGGTGGCGTACCCACCACTCCTGGAAGTGGATCGCCCGCTGGCCGCCGTCGACCTCCACCACCACGTGGGTCTCCAGCCGGTCGTCGGTCGCCGGCAGCATGCGTACGCCGGGCTGCCAGCGGGCGGCGAGCGCCTCGGTGACGGCGTGCAGCGGGTAGCCGGCGTTGACCATGGTGGTCCGCACGAGGTGGGTGGCGATGTCCTTGTCGCCGAGCCCGAACCAGGTCGGCTCGGCGCCGTACGCGGCCAACTCCTGCTTGACCGTCCAGCTCTCGCCGACGCGCCCCCAGCCCCGCTCCGGGTCGGCGCCGCCACCCAGCGTGTACATCACGCTGTCCAGGTCGGGGCAGACCTTGAGCCCGTGCAGGAGCAGATCGTCGCCGACGTTGACCACGGCGGTCACCTCGGCGCCGACCTCGCGGGCGTACGCCCGGACGCCGACCAGGAAACGAGCGCCCCCGATGCCGCCCGTCAGAACCACGATGCGCATGCCGACCATCCTCGCGTACGGGCTGCCTCCGGTCCGCCCATGGGCCGGGAGACTAGGCTCACGTCGGCAACTGTCCGCATTCGCCCCGAGGGGGATCCCGTGACCAGCCCCGCCGAGCCCGCGTCCACCGACGCGACGCAGGCCAGCCAGCTGACCAAGCCGCTGCGTGAACTCGCCGCGTTCGTGCTCCTCGGCGCGAACGCCGTGTTCCTCTTCGTCGGCCTGATCCGGATGGTGACGCCGACCGAGTACAGCACGTTCGGTGGCCGGGCGGGCAGCGCCTTCTACGCCTTCGTCGGCGTGGAGGCGGTGTTCCTGCCGCTGCTGGCCGTGCTGCTCGCCACGCACGTGAAGCCCCCGGTGCCGAAGGCGAAGCTGATCACCCAGGTCGCCCTGGGCGAGTACGCCGTCAGCGCGCTGTTCGGCGGGCTGACCTTCCTCTTCTGGACGGTCAACCGGCTCGCCGAGGGCGAGATCCTCGACGCCTTCCTGGGCCTGCTGAGCCGGGTGGCCTGGCTGGCGCTGTTCGCGGTCGCCG
>NZ_JBPQTK010000182.1:0-8719 GCF_051386315.1 Micromonospora sp. URMC 107 | reverse complement strand
CCAGTGCCACCTCACCGAGGAGCAGCTCACCGCCGCCCTGTTCGCGACCGCTCCGAGCGGCGCGGCGTCGGACGCGCCGAGCCGGAGCAGTCGTGGCCCCGCTCCGGCGCTGCACGGGCACGTGGCCGTGGACGGCCGTGACCAGCCGTTCGGGTTCGCGCTCTGGTTCCTCAACTTCTCCACCTGGGCCGGCGTGCACGGCATCTACCTGGAGGACCTCTACGTCCGCCCGGCCGCGCGCGGCACCGGGGCCGGTCGGGCGCTGCTGGCCACCCTGGCCGCGATCTGCGTGGAGCGGGGCTACCAGCGGCTGGAGTGGGGCATGCTCGACTGGAACCCCGCCGCCGGCTTCTACGCCTCGATCGGCGGGCGGCCGATGGACGAGTGGGTCCCCTACCGCCTCAGCGGGGACGCCCTGACCGGCCTCGCCGCACAGGCACGTGGCGGTCCCCACACGTCCGGGCGACCGAGCGGGTAGAGTCCCCGACCGGGGGGATGAGTGGTGACTCAACTGACCGGGCAGCCGACGACCGACGACGACGTCGTGCACCTCACCGTGCCCGCGGACGGGGGCTACCTCGGGGTGCTACGTACCGCGACCGCGGGGCTCGCGGCGCGGCTCCAGTTCGCCCTCGACGAGATCGAGGACCTGCGCATCGCCGTCGACGAGGCGTGCGCCATGCTGCTCGCCATCGCCACCCGCGACGCGGAGCTCGACTGCCGCTTCGCGGTCACCGACGACGCGCTCACCGTGGAGGTGACCGTGCCGACCGTCCGCGGCGCCACGCTCCCCGCCGAGTCGTCCTTCGCCTGGAAGGTGCTCACCGCGCTGACCACGTCGGCGGCCGCGACGGCCGGCGACGGCCGGGCCACCATCTCGCTGCTCACCCGGCGCGCCTCCCACTACTGACCGTCCGCCCGCCCGGCGCCGGGCCCGGGACGGGCCCGGCGGAGGTCACTCGAAACCGAGGGCCCGGGTGGTGGGGGTGCTGACCATCAGGGCGGTCACGCCGAGGCCGAGCGCCATCAGCGGTACGCCGAGCCACGCCATCCCGCCCTGGACCATGAACCACCCGATCGGCAGCAGCATCAGCTGGAGCACGATCGCCGGGGCCCGGGCTCCCGCCCGCCGGCGCGTCAGCGCGCCGCCCAGCGCCCAGAGGGCCGCCGCCGCGCCGATCGCGAACGCGGTCACCAGCAACGCCGACGTGAGGTCGGTGGTGGTGGCGGTGAGATCGGCCCAGAGCAGCCAGGCGGCGACCAGTCCCACGGCGACCGCCTCGGCCCGCAGCAACCGGACCGCCCAGCGGAGGGTGACGGGGATCGGGTCGGAGTCGATGGTCACGCGCGCCACGATACCCGTGGCGGTGCGCGGTACAGTGCCGCCCATGCGGGCCGTCCTGGTGGTCAATCCGAAGGCCACCACCACCAGCGAGCGCAGCCGGGACGTCCTGGTCCGGGCACTGCGCAGCGAAGTCGACCTCTCCGTGCGCTACACCCGACGGCGGGGGCACGCGACCGCGCTGGCCCGCGAGGCGGCCGAGGAGGGCGTCGACGTCGTCGTCACGCTCGGTGGCGACGGCACGGTCAACGAGGTGGTCAACGGCCTGATGACGGCGCAGCCGCCGACCATGCCGACCGGCATCACGCCGGCCGAGCGGCTGCCCGCCCTCGCGACCGTGCCGGGCGGCTCCACGAACGTCTTCGCGCGGGCGCTGGGCCTGCCCCGGGACTGGCCGGACGGCACCAGCATGATCCTGGAGGGCCTGCGGCTGGGCCGGTACCGGACGATCGGGCTCGGCCGGGCCGACGACCGCTACTTCACCTTCTGCGCGGGCTTCGGCGTCGACGCGGCGGTCATCCACCGGGTGGAGCAGGCCCGCCGGCGGGGCCGGGTGTCGACGCCCGCCCTCTACTTCCGGTCCACCGTCGCCCAGTACTTCCTCAACTCCGACCGCCGCCACCCGGCGATCAGCCTGGAGCGCCCGGGCGAGCTGGCGGAGGGCGAGCTGGCGACGGTCATCATCCAGAACACCGCGCCGTGGACGTACCTGGGCGACCGCGAGGTCAACCCGAACCCGGAGGCGTCGTTCGATCTGGGCCTGGACGTGCTCGCCCTGCGGCAGCTGCGGGTGGCCAGCACGACACGCACAGTGACGCAGTTCTTCTCCCGGACGCCGGATCCGCACGGACGCCAGGTGCTGCGGCTGCACGACGTCGCGGAGTTCACCCTGGTCTCGGCCCGGCCGCAGGCGTTCCAGCTCGACGGCGACTACCTTGGCGAGCGGGAGAAAGTCAGATTCACATCCATTCCCGCCGCACTGAGAGTAATCTGCTAGGTCTCGGGTACTGCCGTAGGTCGACGCGGTCGCGACACCAGACCGATGCGACGGCCGCCACACCGAGGGGCAGGTGCCGGAAATGTCAGCAATGTCACGCGGACTGTACTATATTGATCCTCGACAGTGGTACGCCGGGTAACCAGGAAGACGCTGGAATCCGGACAAAGGGGTTGTGGGCTTGCTCACCGCCCGGAGTTTTTCCGAGCGTCACCCTTGACATCCCGGGCGTTCGTGAAAGTATTCACAAGCGAACTTGAGTTACCGGGACATTGCCTGGATACGCTCGTCAGGTTGAGCCGTTCCAGCAGGTCCGCGGGGCCGACACAGCCTGCTCACGCACTGCCGAATAGGCGTACGCGAACCGTAACCATTCGGCGCTGCGGATGCATATAGGAAAAGCAACAGAAGCAATATCTGCCACCCACCCAGAATGAGGAGTGTTGCCGCCATGGACTGGCGTCACCATGCTGTCTGCCGCGACGAGGACCCGGAGCTGTTCTTCCCGATCGGGACGTCCGGACCGGCTCTCCTGCAGGTCGAGCAGGCCAAGGCCGTCTGCCGGCGCTGCTCCGTGACCGACCAGTGCCTGCAGTGGGCGCTGGAGTCCGGTCAGGACGCCGGCGTCTGGGGCGGGATGAGCGAGGAGGAGCGGCGGGCTGTCAAGCGCCGCGGTGGCCTCCGGGTGCTGCGCGCTCACTCCGCCTGATCCCCACGCACCAGCGAGACGCCCCGGCCGGGTACGCCCGCCGGGGCGTCTCGCTGTCCGCACACCCGTCTCCGCTGTCCGCACACCCGGCTCGTACCCGCCGGGCGCCTCTCCTGATCATGGACGGGCCGTGAGCCCGGCCACCCGGCCGACGGCGTCCACGCGCCGCAGGACCAGGTCGGCCAGCTCCGGCGCGTCGGTCAGCGGGGCGGACACCGCCACCGCCCCGGCGCCCCGCGCCGCCACCGACACGGCGTCGTGGAACATGCCCGGGGCCAGGAAGTACGCCGACACGGCCACCCGCTCGGCGCCCCGGGCCCGCAGCCGCGCCACCGCCGCCGCGACGGCCGGCGGGGCCGCCGAGGCGTACGACACACGGGTGGGCACACCGAGACCGACGCGCAGCGCGGCGGCCACCCGCCCCACCGACCCGCGCGCCCGGGCGTCCCTCGTGCCGGCCGCCGCCAGCACCAGCGCGTCGAACCGCCCCGGCCCCGCCTCGCCCAACCGTCGGCGCAGCCCCGCCAGCAGACCGGCGTCCACCTCGCCGTCGGCGGGGCCGAGCACGTCGGTCATCCGTACCGCGATCGGTGGCCCCGCCTCCCGGGCGGCCGCGACCGCCGCCGGGACGTCCACCCGCCGGTGGTACGCCGCGGTGAGCAGCAGCGGCACCAGCACCGCCCGGGGGTGCCCGGCGGCGGCCAGGCTCCGCAGCACGCTCGTCGGTCCCGGCTCGGTGTGATCCAGCCAACTCGCCAGCACCGGCGTGTCCGGCCGGGCGGCCGACACGGCCCGGGCCAGCGCCCGGGTCGCCTCGGCGGCCCTCGGGTCCCGGCTGCCGTGGGCGACCAGGACCACCGGGTCGGCCGCCCCCGACGGCCCGGGCGCTGACCACGCGGGAGCGCCCGGGACCGGCCCGGTCAGACGTGCAGTCCGCACTCGGTCTTCTCGAACATGGCCCAGCGGCCGGCCCGGGGGTCCTCCCCCGCCTTCGTGCGGCGGGTGCACGGCCAGCAGCCGATCGAGCCGTAGCCCTGCTTGAACAGCTCGTTGACCGGCACGTTCCAGCGGGCGACGTAGGCGTCCACGTCGGCCTGCCGCCAGGCCGCGATCGGGTTGACCTTGACCTTGCCCCGCCGGGCGTCGAAGGTCACCACCGGCGTGTTCGCCCTGGTCGGCGACTCGTCCCGGCGCAGCCCGGCGGCCCAGGCGTCGTAGCCCGCGAGCGCCCGCTCCAGCGGCTCCACCTTGCGCAGCTGGCAGCAGTCGTCCGGGGCCTTGTTGAACAGGCGCGGGCCGTACTGGCCGTCCTGCTGGCCCACGGTCAGTCGCGGCCGGATCGACCGGACGTTGACCGGCAGCGTCCGGGCCACCTCGTCGCGGACCCGGAGCGTCTCCGGGAAGTGCAGTCCGGTGTCGAGGAAGACCACGTCCACCCCCGGGGCGACCCGGGAGACCAGGTGGGCCAGCACGGCGTCGGCCATGGAGCTGGTGACGCAGAACCGGTCGCCGAAGGTCTCGGCCGCCCAGCGCGCGATCTCCAGCGCGGGCGCCCCCTCCAGCTCCCGGCCGGCCTCCTCGGCCAGCGCGCGCAGCTCGCCGGGGTCACGCCGGGTCGGGTCGGCCGGCGCCGGGCCGCCCGGGCCGACCAGGCCCAGGCCCGCCGCGGAGACGAGGCCGGGCCGGTCGCCCGTCCCCCCGCTCACCGGGCCACCGCCCGGCCGAGCAGGCCGGTGAACTTCACCGTGAACACCCGGGCGCACGCGTGGCACTCCCAGGCGCCGTGGCCTGCCTCGCTCGGCCGCAGGTCCTCCTCGCCGCAGTACGGGCAGTACAGCGGCGCGGAACGGGTCTCGCTCATCGCGTCACCTCGCCGCGCGCGGCACCGCGACGAAGGACACGGCTTCCGCTGACCCGCTCGCTTCGATCGCTCATCGGAGTTCCTCCTCGTCGACCCTGATCACCCAGTTGGCGAACGTCTCGCCCGTCGCCCGGCCGGCCAGGTAGCGCCGGGCCAGCCGCTCCACGTACGCCGGAAGCTCCTCGGCGGTGGTCTTCAGGCCGCGCAGCTTGCGGCCGAACCCGGCCTTCTGTCCCTCGGCCATGCCGAGCCCGCCGCCGAGGTGGACCTGGAAGCCCTCCACCTGGGTGCCGTCGGGGCCGACCACCAGCTGGCCCTTGAGGCCGATGTCGGCGACCTGGGTGCGGGCGCAGGCGTTGGGGCAGCCGTTGAGGTGGATGGAGATGTCGGCGTCGAAGTCGCGCAGCCGCTCCTCCAGCCGGGCCACCAGCTCCTCGCCGCGCGCCTTGGTCTCGACGATGGCCAGCTTGCAGTACTCGATGCCGGTGCAGGCCATGGTGCCGCGCCGCCAGGCCGACGGCTGCGCCTCCAGGCCCAGCCCGCGCAGCTGGCGCACCAGCGAGTCGGTCCGCTCCGGCGCCACGTCCAGCACCAGCAGCTTCTGGTACGGGGTGAGCCGCACCCGCCCGCTGCCGTGCGCCTCGACCACGTCGGCGAGCCGGGCGAGCTGCCCGCCGGAGACCCGCCCGACCACCGGGGCGGCCCCGACGTAGTTGCGCCCGTCGCGCTGCGGGTGCACGCCGATGTGGTCCACCGGCTTCTCCGGCAGCTCCGGGGCCGGCCCGTCGAGCAGGGCCCGGCCCAGGTACTCCTTCTCCAGCACCTCGCGGAACTTCTCCACGCCCCAGTCGGCGACCAGGAACTTCAGCCGGGCCCGGTTGCGCAGCCGGCGGTAGCCGTAGTCGCGGAAGATGCCGACCACGCCCGCCCAGACGTCCGGCACCTCGTCCAGGGACACCCAGACGCCGAGCCGCTGGGCCAGCATCGGGTTCGTGGAGAGGCCGCCGCCGACCCAGACGTCGAAGCCCGGGCCGTGGTCCGGGTGGTCCACCCCGAGGAAGGAGATGTCGTTCGCCTCGTACGGGGTGTCGACCAGCCAGGAGATGGAGGTCTTGAACTTGCGCGGCAGGTTCGAGTACGCCTTGTCGCCGACGTACCGGCGGACGATCTCGTCCACCGCCGGCGTCGGGTCGACCAGCTCGTCGCGCGCCACCCCGGCGACCGGGCTGCCCAGCACGACCCGGGGGCAGTCGCCGCACGCCTCGGTGGTCTGCAGGCCGACGGACTCCAGCCGGCGCCAGATCTCCGGCACGTCCTCGACCCGGATCCAGTGGTACTGGATGTTCTGCCGGTCGGTGATGTCGGCGGTGTCCCGGGCGAACTCGCGGGAGATCTCCGCGACCACCCGCAGCTGCGCCAGGTTCAGCTCGCCCCCGTCCACCCGGACCCGGAGCATGAAGAACTCGTCCTCCAGCTCGTGCGGCTCCAGCACGGCGGTGCGGCCGCCGTCGATGCCCGCCTTGCGCTGGGTGTAGAGGCCCCACCAGCGGAACCGGCCGCGCAGGTCCTGCGGGTCGATCGAGGCGAACCCGTGATGGGCGTAGATGTTCTCGATCCGGGCCCGTACGTTCAGCGGATCGTCGTCCTTCTTGATCCGCTCGTTCGGGTTGAGCGGCTCGCGGTGACCGAGCGCCCACTGACCTTCCCCCCGGGGCCGGCGGGGGGCCCGGGCCGGTCGGGGGGACGTCGGGTCCCCGGCCCGGGCCGGAATGCTGCTGACCGCCATGGCGGCGTCCTCCGTTGTCTGCGGTGCCTCGAAGACACGCAAGGCGCGCGGCCGACCCGTCGGAACGGGCTGGCGACAACGGTGTCGGAGCAGCCGGCGCGAGGCGCGCCCGAGACAGATTGGTCGGGCGTCGTCAGTGGGCCGGACAGATCGCGCTGCGCACGCGGCCGTAATCGACGTGGCGGCGGGCCACGAAGCGGCGGACGACAGCGGCGGTCATGCGAGTCATGCTGCCACACCCACGGGTGGCCGGCCAACGAGCGCGTGCGGGATCCCACATCACGGGCCACCCCCCGGCCACGGCGGCCGCCCTGTTCGGGCGAGGGCCGGCGGAATGGTGGCGTACCGCAACTTCGCGTCGCCCGACGACGAGGACAGCGGCGTGCGCGCCTGCCGCTCCACCGGGGTGCTGATCCGCGGTGAAGCGGACGGACACCGTGCCGCGTGCGGGAAGCACGGGGTCACGGTCGAGGAGTGACGCCGGTGCCCGATCGGCGGATCGGCGCACCGGACGGCCGGACTGTGTGACGCTGCGGTACGTGACCGGTTCCGCTGACCTGCCCGGCGCCCGCGTCCCGCCGGCGGGCGAGGCGGTGGGCGGGCCGGCTCGCACGGGCCGGGTGATCTGGATCGGGCCGGCGCTGCTCACGCTGGCCGTCGTGCTGACCGGGATCGACCACGCGCAGCCGTGGCGCGACGAGTTGGCCACCTGGAGCGCGGCGAGCCGGTCGCCCGGGGACCTCGTCCGGCTCGCCGGCACCATCGACGCGGCCACCAGCCCTTACTACCTGTTCATGCACGCCTGGGTGGCCGTCTTCGGCGACTCGGTGACCGCGCTGCGGCTGCCCGCCGCACTGGCCATGGCCGCCACGGCCGGGCTGACCGCCGTCCTCGGACAGCGGCTGCTCGGCGCCCGGGCCGGGCTGCTCGCCGGGCTGCTCCTCGCGGTGCTCCCGGGCACCTCCCGGTACGGCCAGGAGGCCCGCCCGTACGCGCTGGCCACCCTCCTGGCGGTGCTGGCGACCCTGCTGCTGGTCGAGGCGACCGCCCGGCCCCGGTGGACGCGCTGGGCCGGGTACGCCGCCGCCGTGGCCGCCCTCGGGCTCACCCACCTGGTCGCGCTCACCCTGCTCGCCGCGCACGCGGTGACAGTGCTCGCCACCCGCCGCGCGGGGCCGCCGAGCCGTCCGCTGCGCTGGGCGCTCGCCCTGCTGCCGACCGTGCTGCTGCTGACACCGCTGGTGCTGGTCGCCAGGGAACAGCGTTCCCGGCAGCTCGGCTGGGTGGAGACCGCCCGTCCCGACGACCTGGCCGCGCTCGCGGGCGGGGTGACGCAGAGCGGGGTGGTGGGCGGGGTGCTGGTGGGGCTCGCGGCCCTCGGCGCGGCACGGCTGGGCCGCCGCGCCCTGCTGCCCGGGCTCGCCGTCCTGCTGCCCGTGCTGCTGCTCTTCGCCGCGGGGCTGGTCGTGCCGCTCTGGGTGCCCCGGTACCTCGTCTTCGTGGTGCCCTTCGCCTGCCTGCTGGCCGGTGCGGCGCTGACGGCGGTGCCCCTGCCACCCGCACTGGCCGTCGTCGCCCTGGCCGGGCTGCTCGGGCTGCCCGACCAGGCGGCGCTGCGGCGCACCCACGAGTGGCCGCGCAGCGCGACGGTGGACTACCGGGGCGTGGCCCGGATCGTCGCCGACGGTCAGCGGCCCGGCGACGCGGTCGTCTACTCCCCCCGGGAGAGCTGGCTCTTCCTCGACCTGGGACTCGCGTACCACTTGGGCGACCGTCGCCCCCGCGACGTGCTGGCGACCGAGGACCAGGCCCGCCGGGGCGACCTGTGGGCCGCCGAGTGCGCCCACCCTGCCGAGTGCCTGGGCGGCGCCGAACGGGTTTGGCTGGTCGTGGCCGGCCGCCGCGACGATCCGCTGGCCGCCGTTCCCGGCGCGAAGGGCGACGCGCTGCGCGCCGACTTCACCGTCGAACGGGTCTGGCCACGTCCGGGGCTGACCGTGGCCCTGCTCACCCGCTGACCCACC
>NZ_JBPQTK010000181.1:0-8725 GCF_051386315.1 Micromonospora sp. URMC 107 | reverse complement strand
GCGGCCGTGGTTCGCCGACACGGGCGCGCGCCGGGTGGACCTGCCCACGTACGCCTTCCACCGGGAGCGGTACTGGCCCGAGCCGGCGGGCCGGCCACGACAGACGGCCACCCACGGCGGCGACGCCGACTTCTGGGACGCGGTGGAACGCGCCGACCTGACCGCCCTCGCCGCGCAGTTCGGCGACGACGGCGCGGCCCTGGACGCCCTCGCCCCTGCCCTGCCGGTCCTGTCGACCTGGCACCGGGCGCGCACGCGGCGAGCCGTCGTGGACGGCTGGTCGTACCGGATCGGATGGAAGCGGACCGACATCACCGCCGACCCGGCGCGGCCCGGCGTGTGGCTGCTCGTGACGGCGGAGGACGACCTGGCGGACGGCACCCGGGCGGAGGCGGTCACCAAGGCCCTCGCCGAGGTCGGCGCCGACGTGGTCCGGCTCACCGTCGACCCGGTCGGCACCGACCGGGCGGGCCTCGCCCGACGGCTGGCCGACGCGCTGGCCGACGGGCCCGTCACCGGCGTGCTCTCCCTGCTCGGCCTCCGCGACCAGCCGCACCCCGCCCACCCGGCCGTGCCGGTCGGGACGGCCGCCACGCTGCTGCTGCTCCAGGCCCTGCACGACAGCGGGGCGACGGCCCGGCTGTGGTGCCTGACCCAGGGCGCGGTCAGCACCGGCGACGGGGACACGGTGCACGGCGTCGCCCAGAGCGGACTCTGGGGCCTGGGGCTCGTGGCGGGCCTGGAACACCCGCAGCTGTGGGGTGGACTGGTGGACCTGCCCGACCAGGTCGACGCGACGGCGTGGGACCGGCTGGCGCGGGTGGTGACCGGTTCCGGCGACGAGGACCAGCTGGCCGTACGCCCCTCCGGGGTGTTCGTCCGTCGACTGGTCCGCTCGGCACCCGCCGCCCCCGAGGCGGCGGAGCGGTGGCGGCCGTCCGGCACGGTGCTGGTCACCGGCGGCACGGGCGCGCTGGGCGCCCACGTGGCCCGGTGGGCGGCGGCCAACGGCGCCGCGCACGTCGTGCTGACGAGCCGCCGGGGCGAGCGCGCCCCGGGGGCGGCGGAGCTGCGCGAGGAACTGACCGCGCAGGGCGTCCGGGCGTCGGTCGTCGCCTGCGACGTGGCCGATCGCGACCAGGTGGCGGCACTGCTGGCGCGGCTGGACGAGGACCCCGCGCCGCTGACGGCCGTGGTCCACGCGGCGGGCGCCGGCGAGTCCGGCCTGATCGCCGATACCGACCTGGCCGCGTTCGCCGGTGTGCTCGACGGCAAGGTCGCCGGCGCGCTGCACCTGGACGCCCTGCTCGGCGACCGGCCGCTGGACGCGTTCGTGCTCTTCTCCTCCATCGCCGGGGTGTGGGGCAGCGGCGGGCAGTCCGCCTACGCCGCGGGCAACGCCTTCCTCGACGCGCTGGCGGAGCACCGTCGCGGACGGGGCCTGCCGGCGACCTCAGTGGCGTGGGGACCCTGGGCCGACGGCGGCATGGCCACCGGCGAGGCCCAGCGACTGCTGGCCCGGCGCGGCCTGACCGCGATGGCACCGGCCGAGGCCGTGCACGCCATGCGGTACGCCGTCGGCCTGCCCCGGGCGGCGCTGACCGTGGTGGACGTCGACTGGGCGGTCTTCGCCCCGGCGTACGCCTCGGCCCGCCCCCGACCGCTGCTCGACGACATCGCCGAGGTCCGGGAGGCGCTGCACGCCCGCACCGGGGAGCAGCCGGGCGGCGTCGCCGACGCCCTCCGTGACCACCTGCTCACCCTGCCCCGCCCCGAGCGGGTCCGGCACCTCGTCGACCTGGTCCGTACCCACGCCTCCGCCGTGCTCGGCCACGCGGGCACGGACCGGGTCAAGCCCCAGCGCGCCTTCAAGGAACTCGGGTTCGACTCGTTGACGGCGGTCGAGCTGCGCAACCGGCTGACCGGGGCCACCGGCCTGTCGCTGCCGGCGACCCTCGTCTTCGACTACCCGAACCCGGCCGTGCTCGCCGAGAACCTGCTCGACGGACTGGTGCCCGAGGCGGCGCAGGCCGACGACGGCGACCCGGCGGAGGTGGCCGTCCGGCAGGCGCTCGCGACGATCCCGCTGGCCCGCATCCGCGAGGCCGGCCTGCTGGACCTGCTGCTCAATCTCACCGACGCCGACGGCGGTGCCGGTGCCGAGTCCGTCGACGAGGCCCTGGACCTCGACGACCTCGACACCGACACCCTCGTCAGGCTGGCGCTTGACGGAACCGATTCCTGACCGTGTCCCCAGTACGGAGCTCATGATGTCTACGTCCGCAGACAAGGTCGTCGAGGCGCTTCGCGCGTCGCTCAAGGAGACGGGCCGCCTCCGCCAGCTCAACCAGCAGCTGACCGCTGCCGCCCGGGAGCCCATCGCGATCGTCGCGATGTCCTGCCGCTACCCGGGCGGCGTCGCCAGCCCCGAGCAGCTCTGGGATCTGGTGGCCTCCGGCGGCGACGCGATCGGCGGCTTCCCGACGGACCGCGGCTGGGACCTGGACAACCTGTACGACCCGGACGCCGACCGGGCCGGCCGGTCCACCACCCGGGAGGGCGGCTTCCTCTACGACGCGGCCGACTTCGACGCCGAGTTCTTCGGCATCTCGCCCCGCGAGGCGATGGCGATGGACCCCCAGCAGCGGCTGCTGCTGGAGACGTCGTGGGAGGCGTTCGAGTACGCGGGGATCGCGCCCGCGTCCATGCGCGGGCAGAAGGTCGGCGTCTTCGTCGGGACCGCCGCCAACGGCTACGGGATGGGACCGCAGAGCGAGGCCGAGGGCACCGACGAGGGCTACCTGCTGACGGGTACCGCCACCAGCGTCGTCTCCGGGCGGATCGCGTACGCCCTCGGCCTGGAGGGCCCCGCGGTCACGGTCGACACCGCCTGCTCGTCGTCGCTGGTCGCCCTGCACCTGGCGTGCCAGGCGCTGCGGCAGGGCGACTTCGACCTGGCCCTGGCCGGCGGCGTGTGCGTCATGGCCACCCCCGGCCCCTTCGTGGGCTTCTCCCGGCAGCGGGGGCTCGCCCCCGACGGCCGGTGCAAGTCGTTCGCCGCCGCCGCCGACGGCACGGGCTGGTCCGAGGGCGTCGGCATCCTGCTGGTGGAGCGGCTGTCGGACGCGCAGCGCAAGGGGCACCCCGTCCTCGCCGTGATCCGGGGCAGCGCCGTCAACCAGGACGGCGCGTCCAACGGCCTCACCGCGCCCAACGGGCCGGCCCAGCAGCGGGTGATCCGGCAGGCCCTCGCGACCGCCCGACTGACCACGGCCGACGTGGACGCCGTCGAGGCGCACGGCACCGGCACCGTCCTCGGCGACCCGATCGAGGCGCAGGCGCTGCTGGCCACGTACGGGCGGGACCGCCCCGCCGACCGGCCGCTGCTGCTCGGCTCGATCAAGTCGAACATCGGTCACAGCCAGTCCGCCGCAGGCGTGGCCGGCGTGATCAAGATGGTGATGGCGATGCGGCACGGGCTCGTCCCGTCCACCCTGCACGTGGACGAGCCGACGCCCAAGGTGGACTGGTCGGCGGGCGAGGTGTCGCTGGTGACCGAGGCCCGGCCGTGGCCGGTGACCGACCGTCCCCGGCGGGCGGCGGTCTCGTCGTTCGGCATCTCCGGCACGAACGCGCACACCATCCTGGAGGAGCCGCCCGCCCCCGACGCCGACGGCACGACCCCCGCCGACGCCCGTCCGGCCCCCGCCGTCACCCTGCCGGTGGTGCCCGTGCTGCTGTCCGCCCGGTCGGACGCCGCGCTGACCGCGCAGGCGGGCCGCTGGGCCCGGTGGCTGGACGGCGACGAGACCCTCCGACCGGTGGACGTCGGCTGGTCGTCGGTGGTGTCGCGCTCCGCGCTGGAGCACCGCGCGGTGCTCACCGCCACCGATCGCGAGGACCTGCTGGCCGGGCTGCGCGCCCTCGCCGCCGGGCAGCCGTCCGGCGCGGTGGTCGCGGGGCAGGCCGCCGACCGGGGCCCGCTCGCGGTGCTCTTCTCCGGCCAGGGCGCGCAGCGCGCCGGCATGGGCCGGGAGCTGTACGCGGAGTTCTCCGTCTTCGCCGCCGCGCTGGACGAGGTGTGCGGGCGGCTCGACCCGCTGCTGCCGCGCCCGCTGCGGGAGGTGCTGTTCGCCGACGCGGGCACCCCCGAGGCGGAGCTGCTGGACCAGACCGTCTTCACCCAGGCCGGCCTGTTCGCGGTCGAGGTGGCGCTGTTCCGCCTCGTCGAGTCGTTCGGTGTGGTGCCGGACTTCGTGGGCGGTCACTCGATCGGCGAGGTCGCCGCCGCGCACGTGGCCGGGGTGCTGTCCCTGGCCGACGCGGCGGCACTGGTGGCGGCACGGGGCCGGCTGATGCAGGCGCTGCCCACCGGCGGCGGCATGCTCGCCGTCGCCGCCCCCGAGGAGGCGGTGGCCGAGTCGATCGCGGCCCTGGCCGGCCGGGTCGGCGTCGCGGCGGTCAACGGGCCCACCTCGGTCGTGGTCTCCGGCGCCGTCGAGGCCCTCGACGAGGTCGAGCGGCTCTGGCAGGAGCGGGGCGCGCGGACGCGCCGGCTCACCGTCAGCCACGCGTTCCACAGCCCGCTGATGGAGCCGATGCTCGCCGAGTTCCGGGCCGTCCTCGACGGGCTGACGTTCGCCGCGCCGGCGCTGCCGATCGTGTCGAACCTGACCGGCGCGCTCGCCGACGCCGACGAGATCCGCACCGCCGACTACTGGGTGCGCCACGTCCGGGAGGCCGTCCGCTTCGCCGACGGGGTCGCCGCGCTGCGCGACGCGGGCGTGGACACGTTCCTGGAGATCGGCCCGCGCAGCGTGCTGACCGCGATGACCCGGGACGTGCTGGACGGGCGGGAGCCGACGGACGCCGACGACACCCCCGTCATCGCGGTGCCCGTCCTGCGCGCCGACCGTCCCGAGGCCCCGGCCCTGCTCGCCGCGCTGTCCGAGCTGCACGTCAACGGGGCGACCGTCGACTGGCCGGCCCTCTACTCCGGCGCCGGGGCGACCCTGGTCGCCCTGCCCACGTACGCGTTCCAGCGGCAGCGCTACTGGCCCGAGCAGATGCCGGCGTCGGTCACCGGCCCGGTCAGCCCGGACGTGGTGGACGTCGAGTTCTGGTCGGCGGTGGAGCGCTCCGACGTGGCGGCGCTGGCGGCGCAGTTCGGCGACGACGGGGCGGACGTCCTGGCCCCGGCCCTGCCGGTCCTGTCGTCCTGGCGCAAGGCCCGGCTGCGGGACGCGGTCGTCGACGGCTGGTCGTACCGGGTGGTGTGGAAGCGGACCGCCGCCCCCGCGCCGATCAGCCCGTCGGGCCGCTGGCTGCTGGTGGAACCGGCCGGCGACGCGCCCGCGACGGAGTGGGCCGAGGCACTCGCGGGGGCGCTGACCGCCGCCGGCGGCGAGGTGTCCCGGCTGGCGGTGGACCCGACGGCGGAGCGCGAGCAGGTGGCGTCGCGGGTGGCCGGGGCCGAGGGAGACGCCCGGTTCGCCGGCATCGTCTCCCTGCTGGGCCTGCTGGACCGGCCGCACCCCGGTCAGCCGGCGGTGCCGCTCGGCACGGCCGCCACGATGGCGCTGGTGCAGGCCCTGCACGCGGCCGATGTCGCGGCACCACTGTGGATGGTGACCCGGGGCGCGGTCGGCACCGGGGACACCGACCCGGTCCGCAGCGTCGCCCAGGGCGGCCTGTGGGGCCTGGCCCGGGTCGCCGGGCTGGAACACCCGCAGCTCTGGGGCGGCCTGGTCGACCTGCCGGACGGGCCCGACCGGACCGACTGGGACCGCGTGGTGGGCGTCCTGACCGGCGGCGGCCACGAGGACCAGGTCGCCGTGCGGCCCGCCGGCGTGTTCGTGCGGCGACTGGTACGCGCCACGCCGGCGGCCGTCGGCACGGTCGAGCGCTGGCAGCCGTCGGGCACGGTGCTGATCACCGGTGGCACCGGGGCGCTCGGCGCCCACGTGGCCCGCTGGGTGGCGGCCAACGGCGCGGCGCACGTCGTGCTCACCAGCCGCCGGGGCGAGCGCGCCCCGGGGGCGGCGGAGCTGCGCGACGAGCTGACCGCGCTCGGCGCCCGGGTGACCCTGGTCGCCGCCGACATGGCCGACCGCGCCCGCGTCGAGGCGCTGCTGCGCGACGTCGACGCCGACGAGGCGCCGCTCACGGCGGTGGTGCACGCCGCCGGGGTGGGCCAGCTGACCATGCTGGCCGACACCGACCTGGCCGGGCTGGCCGAGGTGCTGGACGGCAAGATCGCCGGTGCGGTGCACCTGGACGAGCTGCTGGGCGACCGGCCGCTCGACGCGTTCGTGCTCTTCTCCTCCATCGCCGGCATCTGGGGCAGCGGCGCACAGGCCGCCTACGCCGCCGGTAACGCCTTCCTCGACGCCCTCGCCGAGCGGCGCCGGGCCCGCGGCCTGGCCGCCACCGCCGTCGCCTGGGGCCCCTGGGCCGACGGCGGCATGGCCAGCGGCGAGGGCCAGGAGCTGCTGGCCCGGCGCGGCCTCAGCCCGATGTCCCCGGCCCAGGCCGTGTACGCGCTGCGCAGCGCGGTGGGCCGCGCCGTGCCGTCGGTGACCGTGGCGGACGTCGACTGGTCCCTGTTCACCCCGGCGTTCGCCGCCGCCCGCACCCGCCCCCTGCTCGACGACATCGCCGAGGCCCGCGACGCCCTGCGCGTGGTCGACGCGGAACCGGAGGACACCGCCGGCGGCGGGCTGCGGCAGCACCTGCTGACGCTGCCCCGCGCCGAACAGGACCGCTACCTGACCGACCTCGTACGCACGCACACCGCCGCCGTGCTCGGCCACTCCGGTACCGAGCTGGTCAAGGCGAACCGGGCGTTCAAGGAACTGGGCTTCGACTCGCTGACGGCGGTCGAGCTGCGCAACCGGCTCGGCACCGCCACCGGGCTCACCCTGCCCACCACCCTCGTCTTCGACTACCCGAACCCGGCCGCCCTCGCCGACCACCTCTCGGCCACGCTGCGCCTGCACGAGGTCGACACCGTCACCACCTGGGGCCCCGCCGGGCCGGTGGACGACGACCCGATCGTCATCGTCGGCATGAGCTGCCGGTACCCGGGCGGCGTGGCCAACCCGGACGACCTGTGGGACCTGGTCGCCACCGGGCGCGACGGGATCAGCGGCTTCCCCGAGGACCGGCACTGGGACATGGGCCGGCTGCTGGCCGTCGACGCCGAGGGCCGACCCGTCTCGCACACCCGGGAGGGCGGCTTCGTCGACGGCGCCACCACGTTCGACCCCGGCTTCTTCGGCATCTCGCCGCGCGAGGCGGTCGCCATGGACCCGCAGCAGCGCCTGCTGCTGGAGGCGTCCTGGGAGGCCATGGAGCAGGCCGGGATCGACCCGGACGAGCTGCGCGGCAGCCGTACCGGCGTCTTCGTCGGCGCCTCCCCGTCGGGCTACGGCACCACCGACACCCCGGCGGAACTGGCCGGCTACCAGCTCACGGGCGGCGCGCACAGCGTCATCTCCGGCCGGGTGTCCTACACCTTCGGGCTGGAGGGCCCGGCGGTGACGGTCGACACCGCCTGCTCGTCGTCCCTGGTGGCGGTGCACCTGGCCGCCCAGGCGCTGCGCGGCGGCGAGTGCGACATGGCGCTGGCCGGCGGCGTCACCGTCATGGTGACCCCGGGCGCCTTCGTCGAGTTCTCCCGCCAGGGCGGCCTCGCCCCGGACGGGCGCTGCAAGTCCTTCGCCGCCGACGCCGACGGCACCGGCTGGTCGGAGGGGGTCGGCGTGCTGCTGGTCCAGCGGCTCTCCGACGCCCGGCGGCAGGGCCGCCAGGTGCTCGCCGTGATCGCCGGCAGCGCCGTCAACCAGGACGGCGCGTCCAACGGCCTCACCGCCCCCAACGGGCCGGCCCAGCAGCGGGTGATCCGGCAGGCCCTCGCGAACGCGCGACTGACCACGGCCGACGTCGACGCCGTCGAGGCGCACGGCACCGGAACGACGCTCGGCGACCCCATCGAGGCGCAGGCCCTGCTGGCCACCTACGGCCAGGGCCGCCCCGCCGACCGGCCGCTGCTGCTCGGTTCGATCAAGTCGAACATCGGCCACAGCCAGGCCGCCGCCGGCGTCGCCGGCATGATCAAGATGGTGCAGGCGATGCGGTACGGCCTGCTCCCGCAGACCCTCCACCTCGACGAGCCGACCCCCCACGTGGACTGGTCCGCCGGTGCGGTGTCCCTGCTGGCCGAGGCGCGTCCCTGGCCGGCGGTGGACCGGCCGCGCCGGGCCGCCGTGTCGTCGTTCGGCATCAGCGGTACGAACGTCCACCTGATCCTGGAGCAGCCGCCCGCGCCGACCGGCGGGGACGAGCCGGACGCCGGCGACGAGCCGTCCCGGACGCCGTCGGTGGTGCCGGTGCTGCTCTCGGCCCGGGACGCGGCGGGGCTGTCGGCGCAGGCCGGACGCTGGGCGCAGTGGCTCAGCGACACCGACGCCCCGCGTCCGCTCGACGTGGCGTGGTCGTCGGTGGCGTCGCGGTCCGTGCTGGAGCACCGGGCGGTCGTGTCCGGCGGGAGCCGGGACGAGCTGCTGGCGGGCCTCGAAGCCGTGGCGGCGGGCGAGCCCTCCGGCGCTGTCGTGACCGGCCCGGGCGGGCAGCGGGGCCAGCTCGCACTGTTGTTCTCGGGTCAGGGTGCGCAGCGCGCCGGCATGGGCCGGGAGTTGTACGGGACGTTCCCGGTGTTCGCCGC
>NZ_JBPQTK010000180.1:0-9007 GCF_051386315.1 Micromonospora sp. URMC 107 | reverse complement strand
TGGTGCAGCAGGGCCAGCCCGCCCGCGCCGGCCCGCCCGGCCCGGCCCGCCGCCACGGCCAGCCGTTCCGCGCCGAGCGCGAACCCCACGGCGACCAGCAGGGCGTACGGGACGAGGAACTTCTGCCCGTCGCGCAGCACCCCGGCTCCCGGCACCGTGGCCACCAGCCACTCCAGCGACGCGCCCAGGCCGGGCAGCACGCCCAGGGCGGCGAGCAGGAAACCGCCGGCCGCCAGCGCGGCGAGCCGGTCGACGAACCCGTCCGGCCAGCGGCGGCGCAGCGCCCGGTAGCCGAGGACCGCCAGGGCCAGCACGACGGCGGTGGCCACCGGCGCCAGCGGGGACGACCGGCTCGCCGGCGTCGTCTGTGCGTTCCAGATCCCGCCGGTGCCGGCCAGGGCGCCGAGCGCGCCGCTCCAGTTCTCCGCCCGCGCGGCGAAGGCCGCCACCCCGTCGGGGTCGGTCCGGGCGTCCGCCCGGGTCAGGGCCGCCGCCACCAGCCAGGGCGCGTTCAGCAGCAGCACCGCCACCACCGCGGTCGCGCCGACCCGGCCCCCGCCCCGCCGTGGCACCAGCACGACGGTGCTCGCCAGGGCGATGAGGCCACCCGTCGGGGTCACCGCGGCGAGGGCGGCGGCCAGCACCAGCAGCGGCAGCGCCCGCCGCGCGCCGGTCCGCAGCCGGATCGCCGCCAGCACCAGCCAGGGCAGCGCCGCGTACGCCAGGAGCAGACCCCAGTGCCCGATCAGCAGCCGCTCCGCCAGGTAGGGCGTCCACGCGTACCCGACGGCGGCCACCAGCCGGGTGACCGGGTGCCGGGCCGGCACCAGCGACCCGGCGCCGACGGTGGCGAGCAGCAGCACCGCGACCAGCGCCAGCCGCTGCACCAGCCACCCGGGCACCGCCTGGCTCGCCAGCGACACCAGGGCGTCCAACGGCACCGCCCGCGGCAGCGAGTCGGACGGGGCGACGAGTTCGGCGCGCCACGGCTGGTGCGGCACGAAGACCATGTCGTAGCTGAGCACGTATCCGGGTGCCGCCAGCGGAGCCAGCACCAGCAGGGTGACGGCCAGCCCGAGCCCGACGAGCATCGACCTCTCCCGCAGGGTTGACCTCCTCATTACGCTGACCGGGCGTGGCACCGGCGTGGCGCCACTGTACGCGCGCCCGTCGCACACCCGGGAGTGCCGGCGACACGGGACGGTTGATGGGAACGGATTCGGAGCGGCCCGGCCGGGCGAGGAGTCTCGGCACCGCCGGCGTCGCGGTGACGCTGGCCGGGGTGTTCGTCAACGGGCTGGCCTACGTGGTGCCCGTCCTCGGCGCGCGGCACCTCGACCCGGCGGAGCTGGGCGCGCTCGCCACGCTCCTGGCGCTGGGTGCGATCGGCGGCGTGGCCAGCACCGGGCTCCAGATCGCGGTCGCCGTGCACCGGGCGCGGCACGGTCGCGCCGCCACCGCCCGGCCGACCCTGCTCACGGTCCTCGTCACCGCCGCGCTGCTCGCCCTGACGCTGCCGGTGGCCGCCGTCCAGCTCCGGCTGACCGCCCCGGCGGTGCTGCTGCTCGGCGTGCTCACCGTGGCGGTCGTGGCGGCCGGCCGCTGGCTCGGCGAGTTGCAGGGCGACCAGCGCTTCCTGCGCCTCGCCGGCGGCATGGCGCTGCTCGGCGCCGGCCGCTACGGGGGGATGGTGGCCGGGCTCTCGCTCGGCGGCGGGCTCACCGGCTCGCTGCTGGCCGGCGCGCTCACCTCGGTCTTGGTGCTCGCCCTGCTGGTACGCCTCAACCGGGGCGCCGGCATCGACCCGGCCGTGCCCTCCCTCGCCACCCGGACCGTGCTCACGGCCAGCGGCGCCACCCTGGCGATGCTGGTCGTCTCCTACGCGGACCTCCTGCTCGCCCGCCGCTTCCTGCCGCCGGACGTCGCCGGCACCTACGCCGTCGGCACCGTGCTGACCAAGGGGGCCCTGTGGGCGCCGCAGGTGGTGACCGTGATCGCGCTGCCCCGGCTGGCAAGGGGTGACCGGCGGGCCCTGGTCACCGCGCTGGCCCTGGTCGCCGGCGCGGGGGCGGCGCTGGTGCTCGGCTCGGCGCTCGCCGGCGGGCTGGCCTTCCGCCTGGCCGGCGGCCCCGCCTACGCCGCAGCCGGCCGCTACGCCCCGCTCTTCGCCGCCACCGGCGCCCTGTACGCGGTCGTGTTCATCCTGGTCAACGCCCGGGTCGCGGCGTCGGCCCGGTGGCCCGCCGCTCCCCTGTGGACGTCCACGGTCATCTTCGTGGCCGCCGTCGCGACCGTCGTGCCGCGGACCGTCGCCGGGATCGCCGGGGCGGCCCTGGCCACGGCGGCGGTCACCGCGGTGGTCACGGGACTCCTGACATTGGCCCACGAACGGGACAGCGGGTCGAAACGCACCCGTACGGCCACTACCACCCGAGCGGGAGGACATGTCACAGTGCGGGACGGATAACCAGGAGACGGGGGTTTCTGGTGAGCGTCAGCATGGCCACGACCGGATCCGGGCCGGGGAAGGCCCGCGCGCACGCGCGCTGGCTGCTCGTGTTGTACGCCACCGCGCTGGTGCTCACCCTGACGGCCGGCGTCCCGGGCCGGGCGCGGGCCGAGGGCGGCATGTCGGCCGACCGGCTCACCGCCCTCTTCGAGCGCTACGGCGACACCTCCGGCCGGTGGAACGGTGCCGACCGGACGGCCTCGGTCCGGCTTCCCGACGGCCGGCTCCTCTGGCTCTTCTCCGACACCTTCCTCGGCCCCGTCGGCCCGGACGGCTCCCGCCCCCGCACGGCGTCGTTCATCAACAACTCCGCGGTGGTGCAGCAGGGCGACGAGCTGCGCGAGACGGTGCACGGCGGCACCGCCGACGACCCCGCCTCGCTGGTGCCGCCGCCGGCAGCCGACCAGTTCCACTGGATCGGCGACGCCCAGGTCGTGGGCGGGACCCTCCAGGTGCTGGTCAACCGCTACCGCCGCACGGGCGACGGCCCGCTGGACCACGTCCTGCTGGGCACCTCGCTGGCGACCTTCGCACTGCCCGGCCTGACGCCCACCGCGGTCCGGCCGCTGCCGCTGGGGGAGCGCGTCTCGTGGGGCTCCACCCTGCTCCGCGACGGCGGGCACACCCTGATCTACGGCACCGAGGCGAGCGGCGAGACGAAGTTCGCGCACGTCGCCCGGGTCGCCGGCGACGACCTGCAGGGCCCGTGGGAGTTCTGGACGGGCAGCGACTGGGCACCCGCGGCGGACCGCTCCGCCCGCATCCTCAGCGGGGTCGGCACGACGTACGGGGTGCAGCGGGTCGGCGACCGGTACGTGCTCGTGACCCACGAGAACAACCTCGTCTTCAGCGCCGACCTGGTGGCCTACTCGGCCGCCGGGCCGACGGGTCCGTTCGACGGGCCGGACTACCTGCACCGCGCGCCCGAGACCGACGCCGGGCACCTCGTCTACGACGCCGACCTGCACCCCGACCTGGCGCGTCCGGGCAAGCTGCTGATCTCCTACAACGTCAACAACGTCGACGACGCGGTGACGTACGCCGACGCCGGCCTCTACCGGCCGCGCTTCGTCGAGGTCGACTGGCCCCGCTCCCGGCCGGACCGGGCCGACGTGCCGGCGGCGCCGGCGGCGCTCACGGCCGAGGCGCGGGGCGCGGGCAACGCCGAGCTGCGGTGGCGCCCCGTCCCGACCGACGACGAGCTGCGGTACCTGGTGCACCGCCGGAACGTGACCGCCGGGCAGACCCACTTCGTCCGGATCGGCGAGCCGACCGCCGAGCCCCGCGCCTCGGCCGACTTCCTTGTCAACGGGCACCGGTACGAGTTCCGGGTGACCGCCGTCGGGCGTCGGGGCGAGGGCCCTCCGTCGGCCGTGGCGGGGATGACCGCCACCGTCCCGCCGCCACCGCCGCCGGGCGGGCTGCGGGCCGAGGCCGGACGCACCGGGGACGTCGCGGTGCGCTGGGAGCCGGTGCCGTTCGTCCAGTTGTTCCGGCTCTACCGGCGCGACGTGACGGCGGGGCAGCGGGAGCCGGCCCTCGTCGGCACGTTCACCGGCACCAGCGCGACCGTCAGCTCGCTGTGGCACGCCCGGACGTACGAGTTCACCGTCGTCGCGGTCGGCGGCGGCGGCGACAGCCCGCCCTCGGCGCCCGTCCGGGCCACCGCCTCGGTCGGCCCGCCAGCCGCGCCGGCCCGGCTGACCGTCCAGGCCCAGCCGGACGGCAACCTCCGGCTCGGCTGGGCCAACCTGGGGCCCGGCATCTCCTACCGGGTCTACCGGCGCGACGTGACGGCGGGCCGGAGCCGCTTCGACTCGCCCGCACTCGAGTCCCGGCCGAGTCACCTCGCCCGCTACCTGGAGCACGGCCACGAGTACGAGTTCGCCGTCAGCGCGGTGGACCGCGACCGGGAGGGTCCGCTCTCCCCGCCGGTGCGGGGCCGGGCGCGCTTCACCGCGCCGCAGGTGGTGCCGACCGACCTGCGGGTGACGAGGGTCGGAACCTCCGAGGTGGAGCTGGCCTGGCGGTCGGCCAGTCCCGGCGGGTGGCACCGGATCTACCGGCGGGACCTCACCGCCGGGGAGCGGGAGTTCACCGAGGAGGAGGTGCCCGTGCAGGGCACCGAGGCCACCATCCGCCAGCTGCGCAACGGCCACGAGTACGAGTTCACGGTCGCCGCGGCCAACCAGGCCGGTGCCGGTCGGCAGAGCAGGCCCGTCCGGGCCGTCCCGCGGCTGCCCACGCCGGGCGGGCTGGCGGCGACGGCGGGCGGCAACGGCGAGGCCCGGCTGACCTGGCGTTCGGCGGGGCCGGGCCTCGCCTACCGCGTCCAGCTCCGGGACGTCACGGCCGGCGGGGAGTGGCGGACGGACCCGGTGCCGGTCAGCGGGACGGACTTCACCGCCGTGCTGCTGGTCCGCGGGCACCGCTACGAGTTCCGGGTCGCCGCCACCGACGGCGTCGACACCGGTACGCCGTCCGCGCCGGTCGCCGTGCTCGCACGCTGAGAGACCGGCGGCGGCGCGCCGCGCTGGAGGAGCTGGCCCGTCAGGCCCCGGCGGCGAGCCAGGAGCGCAGCAGGTGGTGGTCGATCGAGTCGGCGCGGCCCAGCGGCCGTCCGGCGGCCGCCCGCTCGCGCAGCTCGTCCCGGGTGAACCAGCGCGCCTCCAGCAGTTCCTCGCCGTCCACCCGCACCTGCTCGGACGCGGCGGTGGCCCGGAAGCCGACCATCAGGCCGGCCGGGAACGGCCACGCCTGCGAGCCCACGTACGCGAGGTCGGTGACCGTCACCCCGGCCTCCTCCGCCATCTCCCGCCGGACGGCGTCCTCCAGGCTCTCGCCCACCTCGACGAAGCCGGCGAGCGTCGAGTACGCCCCCTCGGGCGCGCCCGCGTGCCGGGCCAGCAGGCAGCGGTCGGGGGCGCCGGGCGCCTCGACCAGCACGATGACCGCCGGTTCGATCCGGGGGAAGAGGAGCCGGCCGCAGTCCGCCCGCGCGCACGACCGGACGTGTCCGCCGCCCCGGGCGACGGTCGACGCCCCGCACGTGCCGCAGAAGCGCTGCTGCCGGTGCCAGTGCAGCAGCCCCCGCGCGTACGCCTGGACGGCCGCCCCGGCCGGGTCGAGCCGGCCGACCAGCGCCCGGACGTCGACGGCGGCGCCCGCCCCCGCCACCTCGACGGCGGCGGCCTCGGGCAGCCCGGAGAGGTCCACGGCGAAGACGGCCGAGCCCTCGTCCATGCCGAGGAAGACGGTCTCGTCGGCGACGGCGAGCGCCCCGGCCGCCCGTTCCCCGCTCAGCCGCACCGGCACGTCCCCGGCGACCAGGCAGCGGTCCCGCCACAGCGGCAGCAGGGTGCTCGCCGGGTCCGCCAGCAGCGCGGCGATCCGTTCCGGGTCGGTCCGCAGTTCCCCCGCCCGGTCCAGCCAACCGCCCCCGTACGCCAGGACCGCCTCGTCCGTTCCCATGCCCCTACCGTGCCATGCCCGCCGCCCCGGCCCACGGCCGGCCGGTGTCCCGCGACACGCCGGGCGACACGCCGTGGCGCGACGGGTGGGCGCAGGCGGCCGCCCCGCCGGAGCGCCGGTTACCGTAGGTGTCTTCCGGGCGGAGGCGCGCTCCGCCCGTTGTGGTACGTCCGATCGAGGTGACCGTGACGCTGTACGGCGAGAAGACTCCACCCGCCGACGAACGGCCCACCGTGCAGGTCACGGCCGTGACCTGGCCCGGTGACGAGCCGGAGCCGCCTGCGCCGGCGGGCAGAACGGCCGGCTCCCGGTCCCGCCGGGTCCGACTGCTGCTGGCCGCCGGGGTCGCCACGGCGGTGCTGGGCTCAGTGGCGGGGGCGGGCGCCTACGCGTACGCCGGTGACGTGCCGCGCGGGACGACGGTGCTCGGCGCGGAGCTCGGCGGCCGGAGCCGCGCGGACGCCGCCCGGGAGCTGCGGACGGAGCTCGAACGCCGCGCCGCCACCCTGAACGCCCCGCTGTCGGTACGCGTCGGCGAGCGGACCGCCACGATCGACCCGGCCGCCGTCGGCCTGGCGGTCGACGTCGACGCCACCGTGGCGGCGGCGGCCGAGGCCGAGGCGCACGCGGTCGACCGGCTCGTGGGGTCCCGGGCGGTGCAGCCGGTGGTGACCGTGGACGCGGCCCGGCTCGACGCCGCCCTCGAGAAGGTCGTCGGCGACCAGGGCCGGAAGATGACCATGCCGGCGATCACCTGGAAGGGCACCACGCCGAAGGCGGTGCACCCGAAGCCGAGCCTCGCGCTGGATCCGGACCGCTCCGCGCAGGTGGTGCGGGAGGGCTGGCTCAGCGGCCAGCCGGTGACCGTGCCGCTGGTCGAGACGCACCCGGCGACCACCGCCGAGGAGGTGGACCGGCTGGTCGCCGAGCTGGCGAAGCCGGCCGTCGCGGCCCCGGTCACGCTGACCACCGGCAAGGGCTCGGTGCAGATCCCGCCGAAGGCGATCGCGCGGAGCCTCCGGTTCACCGCCGACAAGGCCGGGAAGCTGACCCCCCAGGTCGACGTGAAGCGGCTGCGCGCCGCGCTCGGCGACGACCTGGCCGCGATCGAGGTGCCGCCGAGGGACGCGCGGATGACCATCTCCGGCGGCAAGCCGAAGGTCGTCGACGGCAAGCCCGGGCAGCAGCTCGACAGCGAGGCCCTCGGCCGCGACCTGCTCGCCGTCCTGCCGAAGGCGGACGAGCGGAAGGTCACCGGCGAGCTGAAGCCGGCGGAGCCGGAGCTGACCGCCGCGAAGCTGGCCGGGTTGGGCATCAAGGAGCGGGTCTCCACCTTCACCACGCACTTCACCGGTGGGCTCTCCTCGCCGCGCAGCCAGAACATCGTCACGATCGCGAAGGACGTCGACGGCACGGTGGTGCTGCCCGGCGAGACGTTCTCGCTCAACGGGCACACCGGCGAGCGCGGCTACGCCCAGGGCTACCGGGACGCCCCGGTCATCCTCGACGGCAAGCTGGTCCCCGGGGTGGGCGGCGGCACCTCGCAGTTCACCACCACGCTGTTCAACGCGACGTACTACGCCGGGCTGGAGGACGTCGAGCACAAGCCGCACTCGTACTGGTTCAGCCGGTACCCGGCGGTCATCGAGTCGACCATCTTCTGGCCGGACCTGGACTTCAAGTTCCGCAACAACACCGAGCACGGCGTCCTGATCGACACCTCCTACACGTCGAGTTCGATCACCGTGTCGATCTGGAGCACGAAGATCTGGGACAGCGTGAAGACCGAGTACAGCCCGCGCCGCAACATCACCCACCCGGAGACGGTGTACCTGAAGCCGGGCCCGACCTGCATCCCGGCGAGCGGCAGCCAGGGGTTCACCCAGGACGCCTTCCGCGTGTTCAAGAAGGACGGCAAGGTCGTGAAGCGGGAGAAGTTCACCTGGCGCTACTCCGCGGAGCCGCGCTTCATCTGTGGTCCCGAGCCGTCCTGACGGCCGCCCGGCACCCGCTCGGAGAAGCCCCGCCGGCCACGTCGCCGGCGGGGCTTTCTCCTGTCGTACGCGTACCGCGCCCGACCGTCGACGCCGCGGCCCGGCCCGCCGCCCGTGGGCGCCGATCCGCCCCTACGCCGGCGCTACCGGTGGCGGAACCACAGGTTGGGCTCGGTGTAGGTGCCCTGGTCGAGTTCGCGGTCGATGCGCAACGGGGCCAGCCCGTCGGGGATGACGTAGTCGCCGCTGTCGGGGAAGACCAGGCCCGTCCACTGCTCCCACTCGGCGACGGTGCCCGTCATCGTCTGCGACCGGGGCGCCGTGGCGACCAGTCGGGCCCCGAGCCGCCAGTGGGTACGGACCCAGGGATCGAGCGGCGTGCCGTCCTCACGGGTCCAGGTGGCGAACCGCTCGATCGGGGTCAGGGGGTAACGGGCCTTCAGCGTGGGTCGTACCGGGGCGACGACGCGCGACCAGCCGCGCTCACCGGCCAGCGATCGCAGGGCCGTGATCAGGTCACCGGCCAGTCCCCTGCCGCGTAGGTCGGGGCGGACCTGGGCGGCCATCACCACCAGGGTGTCGGGGGTGTCGCCGCGGTCGTGGCCGGTGAGCGCGTGCCGGAGCGAGTCGGTGTAGCCCTCGGGCAGGCGCGCCGGGTCGCCGTCCCAGCGGATCGGCACGCCCCATCCCGCGGCCACCAGCTCGTCGTCCCCGTCGAGCAACACCAGTTCCAGGTCGGCGAACACCTCCCGTACGCGTCCGAGGTGACGGCTCGCCTCCCGGTCGGCGCCGATGAAGGCCGGCCAGCCGTCGGCGAACAGCCGGTCCAGTTGGTCGTCGGGCCGGGGTCGGGCCCGCAGAGGTTCCACGACGGTCTGCATGGCGTGCTCTCCCACAGTTGGTCCGGCGGGTCCTCGGGAAAGGTCCGTGACGCAGTTCAGGGCCACCCCTTAGAGGGGTGGCCCTGAACTGAAAGATTGTCCGGCGGTGTCCTACTCTCCCACACCCTCCCGAGTGCAGTACCATCGGCGCT
>NZ_JBPQTK010000179.1:0-9049 GCF_051386315.1 Micromonospora sp. URMC 107 | reverse complement strand
GGTGGCGGGGGCGGCCGCCGCGGGGGCGGCACCGGCCACCGCGCCGCCGAAGCCGAGGACCAGCGCGCCGACCGCGCCGGCCCGGACCACGCCGCGCCGGGACACCTCCGCCTTCACCACGTCGCCGAAGTACGCGTTGTCGGAGGTGTTGGGCACCGGGTGGTCGCACGCGTTGCCGCACCGGTAGAGACAGGTCATGGCGTCGCGGCTGCCGTGGCGGGTGGCGCCCAGCAACGGGAGCAGCCGGGGACGGTCGCTCATGGAAGGAGCCTCCTGATGGGGGTCGGTGCACGCCGGACCAGCCGCTGGCGTGCGTACCCGCCGGACGCTAGGAGGGCGCGGTGAGCGGTCGTCGGCGGCGGCGTGAACCGGGTATGAACACCTCAGCCGGGAATCCCACGGTGACCTGCGGCTGAACCGTTCGGGGCGGCGGCACGTGTTCCCGTGCGAACGCCACCGCCGGACTCGCGCCGACAGCGAGGAGACCGCCATCAGCGACCACGACGCCCAACTGCTCCGCGCGCTGCACGACGAGCACGCGGAGGCGCTGTACGCGCACGCCCTGCGGCTGGTCAACGGCGACCGGCAGCGGGCCGAGGACCTGGTGCAGGAGACGCTGCTGCGCGCCTGGCGGCACCCGGAGTCGCTCGACCCGACGCGCGGCTCGGTCCGCTCCTGGCTCTTCACCACCGCCCGCAACCTGGCCATCGACGCCTGGCGGCGCCGCGCCGCGCGGGTCGGCGAGGTCTATACCGACGAACTGCCCGAACCCCCCGTGGCCGTGGACGAGGCGGAACGCGCGGTGGAGGCGTGGATGGTCGCCGAGGCGCTGAACCGGCTCAGCCCCACCCACCGGGAGGTGCTGGTGGAGTGCTTCTACCAGGGACGGTCGGTGGCGGAGGCGGCCTCACGGCTGGGCGTGCCGCCCGGCACGGTCAAGTCCCGGACCCACTACGCCCTGCGCTCACTACGGTTGGTCCTGGCCGAGATGGGAGTGACCGAATGACCCGGTGCGAGTTCGCGCACGACGACGGCGCGTACGTGCTGGGTGCGCTGGCTCCCGCCGAGCGGGTGGCCTACGAGCGGCACCTCGCCGGCTGCGCCGCCTGCCGGCAGGCGGTCGCCGAGATCGCCGTCCTGCCCGGGCTGCTCGGCCGGCTCGACCCGGCCGGGCTGGAGCAGGTCCTGCCGCCGCCGGAGAACCCCCGGGTGCCCGAACTGCTCGCCGCCGCGCGGGAGCGCCGCCGCCGGGAGCGGTCGACCACCCGCCGCCGGTACGCGCTCACCGCGCTCGTGGCCGCCGCGCTGGCCCTTCTCGTCGGCGTCGGCACCGTCGCCCTGCTGCCCCGGGAGGCCGCCGTGCCGACCCCGATCGAGGTGCGGATGGTCGCCATGCAGCCGGTCGCCGGCACGGTGCCCGTGCACGCCGAGATCGCCCTCGACGGCACCGAATGGGGCACCGAGGTGCGGATGCGCTGCGGGTACGACGCCAGGGCCGGCTACGCCAAGGCGTACACCTTCCGGCTGGTGGCGCACGGCCCGGACGGCGCGACGGAGCAGGTCGCGTCCTGGCTCGCCGCGCCCGGCGACGACCTGCGGATCACCGGCGCGACCCGGTTCACCGACGCGGAGCTGGTCCGGCTGGAACTGCTCCGCGCCGACGGCACGCCCGTCCTCGCGTACGACGTGCGCTGACGGCCCCGCGTCGGTCAGCGGGTCGCCGCGACGGCCCCGGCCCGGCGGGCGGCGAGGTTGGCGGCGCGCGTACGGCGGGTGTGGCGCACGGCGTCGACGGTGAAGACGATCAGCGCGACCCAGACCAGGGCGAAGCCGGCGAGCCGGGCCGGCGGCATCGGCTCGTGGAAGATCAGCACCCCGCAGCCGAGCTGGAGGATCGGGGCGAGGTACTGGATCATGCCCAGACCGGTGAGCGGGAGCCGGTTCGCCGCCCCGGCGAAGAGCAGCAGCGGGATCGCGGTCGCCGCCCCGGCCGACACCAGCAGCACGGTGTGCCCGACCGACACCTGCCCGAAGGTGCCGTCGCCGGTGGCGGTGAGCCAGCCCAGGTACGCCAGCGCGGGCACCGCCAGCACCGCCGACTCGACGAAGAGCCCCTCCGCGGCGGGCAGCCCGAGCTGCTTCTTGGCCAGGCCGTAGCCGGCGAAGCTGAACGCCAGGACCAGCGCCAGGTACGGCAGCCGGCCGTAGTCGACGGTCAGCACGGCCACGGCCAGGCCGCCGATGCCGAGCGCCACCCACTGCGTGGGGCGCAGCCGCTCGCGCAGCACGGTGACGCCCAGCAGCACCACCACCAGCGGGTTGATGAAGTAGCCGAGGGCGGTCTCCACCACCCGGTCGGAGTTCACGCCGTAGATGTAGGTGCCCCAGTTCACCGCGATCAGCGTGGCGGCCACGCCGATGCCGGCCAGCGCCCGGGGCCGGCGCAGCAGCGCCCGCAGGAAGCCGATGTTGCGCATCGCCGCCAGCAGCAGGGCGACGAACACCACCGACCAGACGATCCGGTGGGCCAGGATCTCCATCGACCCCGCCGGGCGCAGCAGCCGCAGGTAGAGCGGGAAGAACCCCCAGAGCAGGTACGCGACGAAGCCGTAGAGGTAGCCGAGGCGGAGTGGCGTCACGCCTCCACCGTAAGGGGCGCCTGGCCGCCCGGTTCCTTGCCGGTGACCGGGCTCACCGGCTGGTTGCGCTGGTCGAGCTGCATCCAGCGGTGCGGGTCGGTCATCGGGGCGAACCCGACCTTCGCGTAGACCGCGTGGGCGTCGGCGGTGGCCAGCAGGATCCGGCGTACGCCCAGGGCGGCGAGGTGGTCGCGGACCGCCCCGGCCAGCCAGGTGCCCAGCCCCCGGCCGCGCTCGCCGGGGTCGACGTAGACGTCGCAGAGCCAGGCGAAGGTGGCCCGGTCGGTGACCACCCGGGCGACGGCGACCTGCCGGCCGTCACCGGGGCGGTAGACGCCGAACGGCACGGACCCGGCGAACGCCCGCGCCACCGTCTCCCGGTCCCGCCCGATCGCCCAGTACGCGTCGGTGGAGAGCCAGTGGTGCACCAGGTCCAGGTCGATCCGGTCCGCCTCGGTGCTGAGCAGGTAGCCGTCGTCGCGGGTCAGGGTGAACATGCCCGCGAGGCTAGCCCGGCCACCCGGCCCGATCAGCGACCAATTCCCGCCCTCTGGTCGGCCCGCCTCTGCGCGGCCCGCCTCTGGTCGGCCCGCCTCTGCGCGGCCGCCTCCGGCCGGCCCGCGTCTGGCCGGCCCGGGTCAGTCCCGGTCCAGGACGGCCCCGAGGATCCAGGTGACGATGCCGACGAAGAGCGCGCCGAGCACCGCCTCCGGCCAGAAGCCGTCGACGTGGAAGGGCAGCCCCGCCTGGTCTGCGATCCAGCTGGTGAGCAGGAACAGCAGCCCGTTGACCACCAGCGCGATCAACCCCAGGGTCAGCAGGTAGAAGCCGCAGCCGACGGTCTTGACGATCGGCTGGAGCACCGCGTTGACCACGCCGAAGATCACCGAGACGAGGAGCAGCGTGACGACCGCCTCGCCCGCCGACGCCGAATCCAGCGTGATGCCCGGGATCAGCAGCGTGGCCAGCCAGAAGGCCAGCGCCGTGCTGCCCAGCCGGATCAGCAGCCCTTTGAGGAAACCCATGGCGGGGATCGTGCCACGGACGGACAACGCGCGGAAGCCGCGAGATCGTCGGCCGTCCTCGCCGTGCTGCCCGGTCGGGACCCCGCGTTCAGCGGCGGGAGGGACGGCCGATCAGCTGCGTCTCGATCGGGGTGGGGGAGACCAGCGCCCAGCGCAACGCCCGCCGGTTGACCACCGCGACCATGTCGTCCCGGATGCGGGTCAGCCACTCCGCCGACCCACCGAGGCCCAGCGCGGCGCCCGCCACGGCGGCCTCGGTCGGGTCGAGCGGTTGCAGCACGGCCAGGTCGGCGCGGCCCAACGCGTCGGTGTCGGCGGGGGTCAGCTCGTCGCGGACCAGCAGCGTGGTCCGCCACGGGGATCCCGGCTCCGTGTCGGCGGGCGCCGGACCGGCGTCGACCACCACCAGCAGCGGGCGCAGCGGCGAACCCGGCTCGCCCACCGCACGGCCGGGCGGGACCACCGGGATCATCGCGCCGGGGGTGCCGACGCCCCGGACGAACGGCTCCCAGGCGCGCGGGCGGGCGGTCTGCACCACCACCCGGGCCCCGAGCGCCATGGCCCGCACCACCACCAGCTGCGCCGCGCGTACGCCGCCGACCAGCATCACCCGGGTGCTCTCCGGCCGGAACAGCCGGACGGTCACCGCGCCGCCGTGCCGGTTCGTGCCGACCATCAGCCCCGCCTCGCCGAGGGTCAGCTCCAGGCCGTCGGGCGCCGGACCCGGACCCGCCGCGCCCGCCGCCGCCAACGGCAGGGTGCCGGCCAGCCCGTCGCGCTGCGCGCCGTCGAGCCGGTGCACCTCGCCGCCCACCTCGGCCACCAGCCGGCGCAGCGCCTGCGCCGCGAGCGAGAGCTCCGCCGGGGTGGCGGCGGCCAGTCGTACGGCCAGCTCGGTCGGCGCCGACGCGGGGTCGGCGCCGGCCCACGGCCCGACGCCGAGCGAGACGGTGGTCGCCGTCGCGGGCAGGGCGAGCAGCCGGGTCACCAGCCGCCGGCCCGCGTCGGTACGCGCGTCGGGCCAGCGGCGCAGCCGGAACGTGGTCTGGAGCAGGTCGCCCGCCCGGACCGCCTGCCACGACTCCTGCGCGGGGTGGTCGTCGTGGTGGGCCAGCTCCGCCAGCACCCGCAGCGTCGCGTGCTCGCCCAGCGGGCGGACGGCGACGGGCCCGATCCGGCGCGTGATCCGGCGCACCGTGCCGGAGAGCGCCCGCCGCAGTTCCTCTGCCGTCCAGCCCTCGGCGCGGAGCACCCGGACGGCGAGCACGGCCCGCTCCCGGCCGGCGAGCCGCCCGTCGGTGAGCTGGCGGTACGAGGTGGCGACGGTGCCGCCACCCGCGCCGACGGTCGGCGCCGGCGAGCCCGTCAGCAGGAGCTGGAGTCGGACCGGGGGGCCGTCCGGCGCGGCGGCCGGCAGCAGCGACGCCGGGACCGGCAGCGCGCGGGGGGCGTCGCCGAGCAGGTCGGCCGGGTCGCCGAGCTCCAGCACGGCCACCATGCCCGCGGCGTCGTCCAGCACGGCGGCGGGCGTGCCGGCCAGCTCGGCGGGGCGGACGGCCGCGCCCGGGTCGACCAGGTCCAGCAGGGCCGCCGGGCCGGCCTGCGGCGGCAGGGCGCGGCGGCGCGTGGCGTAGCCCAGGCCGGTGGCCAGCCACTCGAAGACCCACCGCCCCCGCAGCCGCACCCACGCCACGGGCAGCAGCAGCGCGGCCACCCCCACGGCGGCCAGCGTCGCCAGCACGCCCCGGCCGGCGGCGGCGACCACGGCCCCCACCGCCACCTGCGTGGCGACGAGCTGACCGGCCCGGACACCGGCGCCGCTCCGCCGCGCGGCCGGGATCCGCGGCGGTGGCGGGACGACCCGGGACGCCGGCGCGCCCGCCGGGCCGGGCAGTCCCACCGGGCCGGGCGGCGCCGGCACGAGGGCCGTGGCGGGTGGGCCGGGATCGTGGGCCGGCCGGTGTGGGCCCGCGCCGGTGGTCACCGTCACCGCGCCTCCTCGACCGGTCACTCGCCGCGACATCGACGCCGCCCATCGTAAGGGGCCTGCCCGACGGGGTGGGGACCGCGGTCGTCCACAGGGGATCGCCACGGGGTAGCAGAACCGCGACCGGGCCGCTACCGTCAGCGACGAGTTTGCTGAGCCCGCGCCTGCCGTGCTCGACCTCCGGGCGGCGCGAGCGGGGCGCCCGGTGAGCGGGCGCGCCGACGGCCAGCCACGACCGAGGAGACGAGGTGACGTCCCGGGTGTCCCAGACCCAGGCAGAAGCAGCGGTGATGCAGCAGACCGCCGCGAAGTTCGAGCAGGTCGACCAGTCCCTGCAGTCCATGCTGAGCAGCCTGATGGCCGAGTTGGAGGTGTTGCAGCAGGCCTGGCGCGGTGCCGGCGGGCGCTCGTTCGAGCAGGTCAAGCAGCAGTGGGCACAGGACCAGGCGGCGCTGCAGCGGGCGCTGCGGGAGACCGCCGGCGCGATCCGCACGGCCGGCCAGCAGTACGACGTCTCGGACGCCGAGGCCGCCAGCCGGGTGTCCACCACCAACCGCGGCGGCATCCAGCTGCCGCTCTGACCCGGTCTCGGGGGAGGAGACATCCGATGGACCACGGTGTACTGGTCGTCAACTTCGCCGCCCTGCAACAGGCGGGCGCCGACATCCAGAAGGCGCTGAACGCGCTCGACTCGCAGCTCGGGCAGCTCGAACGCGACGCCGCCCCGCTCGTGGCGAGCTGGTCCGGCGAGGCCCGCCAGGCCTACGAGCAGCGGCAGGCCCGCTGGCGTTCCGCCTCGCAGGACCTCCAGGCCATGCTGCGCGAGATCAAGTTCGCGGTGAACGACTCCGCCGCCGACTACCTCGACACGGAGAAGAAGAACGTCGGCCTGTTCCAGTGAGCCCTCGCCCGGTGGTGGCGTCGACCTGGCCCGGTCGGCGCCACCACCGGCCGTTCCGGACCATGCGCGACCGACGCGACCGGCCGAACCGTCGGGCCGGGCCGAGTCGGGCGCCGGCGTGGTGACCGGGCCCGCGCACGCCGGCCGGGTCAGGCGGGGCCGGCCGGCCGCCAGCGGCGGCGGGCGCCACGCGGCACGACGAGCGCCAGCAGCGCCGCCACGGCCACCACCGCCCCGCTGACCCCCGCCACCAGCAGCGCCCGGTCCCGGGCCGTCGCCCGCCGGGCCCGCTGCGCCACCAACGCCGGTTCGGCCCGGTCGTCCGCGAGCGCGGTGGCCCGGTGCGCCCGCTCGGGCGTCCCGCCCCCGGTCTCGGTGACCGCCCGGTACGGGTTGAGCACCCCCGCGCCGTACCCGCCACCCCGCCCGTCGCCCGGGGCCGGATCGGCGGTCGCCACGATCCGCCGCGCCACCTGCGCGGCGGTCAGCTCCGGCCGGTACTGGCGCAGCAGCGCGGCGGTGGCCGCCACGAAGGGCGCCGCGTAGCTGGTGCCCTCGGCCCGGTGGTGGCCCTGCCCGGGGGCGGCCATCAGCACGTCGCCGCCCGGGGCGACCAGGTCGACGTACGAGCCGGTCTGGGAGAACGGGGCACGTGCCCCGTCCGCCCCGATCGCGCCCACCCCGAGCACCCCGTCGTACGCGGCCGGGTAGGGCCGGGGATCACCGGCGTCGTGCAGGTTCCCGGCGGCGGCCACCACGACCACGTCCCGGTCGACCGCGTAGCCGATCGCGGCCCGCACCGCCGGGTCGTCCGCGTACAGGACGACGGAGAGGTTGAGCACGTCGGCGTCGTGGTCGACCGCCCAGCGGATGGCGCGGGCGAAGTCCCCGGCGCTGACCGTGCGCCCCGACTCCCGCCCCTCGACCACCTGCTGCTCGCTGACCCGCACCGGCAGGATCCGGGCGCCCGGGGCCAACCCCCGGAACGCCACCCCGTCGCGGGGGGCGGCGGCGATGATGCTCGCCACGCCGGTGCCGTGGCCGGCGCAGTCCCGGCCGCCGTCGCCGCCGGGGTCGAGCAGGTCGGTGCCGTCGAGCACCCGGCCGGCCAGCTGCGGGTGTCGCCGGTCCACCCCGGAGTCGATCACCGCGACCGTCACCCCGGCGCCGGTGGCGAGCGGTGCCAGCCGCTCCGGGGCGTACCGCTGCTGGGGCCAGGGGCGGGCAGACACCGGCCGGACCGGGGCGAGGGGCGAGGCGCAGCCGGGGGCCGCACGCGCGGCGCTCGGCGCGAGTGCGGAGCGGCCCGCCGGCACCGGGCCGGGGGTGGGCCCGGCCGGGCGAGCGGCGACCGTGGGGACGGCCGGGACGGCGGTGAGCAACGCCGTCGTCAGGACGGCGAGAAGCGGGCGCGCGGGGGACCGGGACATCGACCGCCTCCGTATCGTGTCGACTCCGGAACGGGATGTTAGCGCCTCCGGCCAGCGATTGTGATCACGCTTCCACCTTGTAGGTTGTACGCGATACCTATGGCCTGTTCGCGGGAGGAGGGGTGGCCGTGACCGAGTGGGAGCCGGCCACCGACGCCGAGGCGGCGATGCGGGACGCGCTGCGCGCCAGCGACCAACAGCTCTACTTCCGCGTCCTGGCCCGGACCGAACTGCTGCTGCCGGTCTCCGCCGAGGCGCTCGCGGGCACGGCGCCGATGGGCTGGGGCACCTGGACCACCGGCGGCCGCACCCACGTGTTGGCGTTCACCTCCGCAGCGGCCGTACGCGCCTGTCTCGGGGAGAACGGCGGCGCCGTCCGACGCACCTCGTACGCTGAGCTGGCCGACGGCTGGCCCAACCACGAGTGGTGGCTGGCGGTCAACCCCGGCCTGCCCATCGAGGGCTACCTGCCGGCCTGGTTCGTCGCCCAGCTCTCCCGGGGCGACGTCCGGCTGCCCGGCCGCACCATGGGCGCGCGGGCCCGGCTGGAACGGGTGGAGACGGCGGCCCGGGCGCGAGCCCAGGCAGCCGGTCACGGCGCGCCGGCCGGGCCGGACACCCGGCCGACCACCGGTGCGGCCCGGTCCGACGGCACGCTCCGGCCCGAGTCCACGACCGCGCCGACCACCGGCCGGATCCCCGCTCCCGTCCGACCCGCCGCGTCGGCGGAGCCGACCCACCCGGCTGTCCCGCCCACGTTCCCGGCCGACCACCTCGACCCGCGACGTGGCGACCCGACGGCCGGCGGGCCGGCGCGGTACGACGCCGTGACGGCCCCCGACCGGCTCCCGCCGCCGCGTCCCGCGCCGCTCACCGAGCGCCCGAGGGGCCTGCCCACGCCCGACGTCCACCCCTCGCCGTCGACCAACGGCCGCCCGGCCGGGGAGGCCGCGGAGCGGCCCAACCGGTCGTTCTTCGAGCCGGCCTCCGGTCGCGCGGCCGCCTTCCGCCAGGAGGCGTTGCGCGCCGGCGAGCGGGCGGCCCCGCCGCCCCGCATCGCCCCCGGC
>NZ_JBPQTK010000178.1:0-9422 GCF_051386315.1 Micromonospora sp. URMC 107 | reverse complement strand
CGCCGCGAGAGATGGGGCGCGGGGGCGGATGATCGTCAGCGGCGGGAGAGTTCCGACTCCAGGCGCTGGATGAGCGTCTTGCGGGCCTTGCCGTCGCGTTCGCGGCGCAGGGCCGCCTTGAGCTGGCCCTTGTCGAGGTCACGGACGAGCTTGGCCGCCTCGGCGACCGGCAACTCCGCCAGCTGCTCGGCCGACGTGGCGTTCCGGCGCGCGCGCTTGGCCGGCCCGGTGTTGGCGACGTACTGCTTGCCGGACTTCGACTCCTTCCGCTTCTTGGCGTCGGTCGCGCGCCGCTGCTCGGGGGAGAGCTGCTCCCAGGCCTGCTCGGGCAGGTAGCGGCTCGTCTCGTCGCCGTGCCGCGCCCGGGTGTCGCCCTCCTTGGTCTGCCAGTGCTCGCCGCCCCAGCGCTGCAGGGACTTCTGCCGCTCGTCCTTCGGGCCCAGGTAGCCCCCGCCGCGCTTCTTGTACTCCTGGGTGACCAGCTGCGACTTGCGCGCCGACCACTGCCCCGGCCTGCCGCCCTTGTCGGAGGCCTTGATCTCTTCCTTGACCTGCTCCCTGAGTTCGGGCTTCGTGTACCGCGCCATGCCCGCGGTTACCCGGCACTCCCCGGCCCATGCTTCCGGTGACTTCGGCCGCTTCCGCGAGCGTCCGACGGCTTCCGCCCGCCGTCGGCCCTCCGTGTGCGCGCTCGGGCGGGCATGGGGCGACTGGTAACTTCCGAGGTTCCGGCGGCCCGGCCGGGTGCCCTCGTCGAGAGGATCGGACCATGTCCTTCCCGGGTGGGAGCGCCAGCACGAAGCGCGGCGTCGTCCTCTACGGCCCACCGGCGGCGGGGAAGGACACCATCACCCGCTACCTGGGGGTGCTGGACGAGCGGTACGTCCTGTTCCCCTGCCTCGAAGCCGGGCCGGACCGGACGAACGGGCACCGGACGGCCACGCCGAGCGAGATCGAGGAACTCCGGCGGCGGGGCGGGATCGTCTGGGAGAGCCGGCGGCACGGTGCCACCCGCGTCATCGACCGGCCGGAACTCGCGGCGCGGCTCGCCGCGCATGTCCCGGTGGTCCACCTGCGCCAGGTCGAGGGCATCGACGCGGTCACCGGCGCCTTCCCCGACGCGCGCTGGCTCGTGGCCTTCCTCTGGTGTCCCCGGGAGATCGCCGAGGCGCGGGTCAGGCAGCGCGGCACCGGCGACACGGAGGGCTGGGACGAGGTCCCGATCATCGGGCACGCCGACCTGACCATCAACACCCTCCTGACCGACCCGGAGGACGCCGCCCGGCAGATCGACAGCCGGGTCGTCGCCATGGGCCAGCCGTGGTCAGGACCGCCGGTCCCGTAGTCAGCAGGGGCTGTGGCCCTCGTGGAAGAGGCGCTGGGCCCAGTCGGCGTACCCGGCGATGATCTTCTTCACCGCCCGCCCGTCGTGCAGGAAGAGGTACGCGCGGTCGCCCTGCCGGGCGAGCAGCCCGTCGAGCCGGTACGTCCCCGGTGGAGCGTCCAGCTCCCGGGCGGACGGGTAGCGGCTGCGGACCTCCTCGACCGGCGTGCCGGCGGTGATTCCCTGCGGGGTGCGCGTCGCCTCGCCGAGCCAGAGCAGCACCAACCGGTCGTCGACGAAGATGGGGCTGGTGGTGTCGTACCCGGCGAGTGCCGGGCCGCAGGCGTCCACGTCGGAGCGCAGGATGCCCCGCCGGGTCAGCTCGTCCTCGGTGTCGCCGAACTCGATGTCGCGCAGGCCGTTGAGGTCGACCACCTCGACGGCCCCGACGGGCCGGCCGTCCAGCTCGGGCGACGGCGGGTGCGCGCCGCTGCCCGAAACCCAGGCAGCCGTCATCAGCGTCGAGATAAAGGCAAATTGTCGCAATTTCATGGAATCCCCCAGTCCCCAACGGGACCGGGCCGTTCAGGTTGCTGCCCGCCCGCAGATTGCCGGCTTTCCCACTCCTCGGCCAGCTCGTCCCAGTAGTCGGCGCTCAGTCGCCGGCGCCCGTGCGCCAGCCACCCGGCGGTGCTCCGCTCGACGTGCAGGCCCAGCTCGGCGAACGGGTCGATCCACACGCCGGGCTCCACCCCGAGCCGGGCGAGCGCCGCGTTGAGCGGCCACTGGGCGCGCGGCCCGTCGAAGAGGCGGTCGAACCCCGGCCCCCAGCTCACCTCGCCGCCGAGCCACACCATCGCCGACTGGTAGCCGGCGCCGCCGGCGAACTCCGCCTCCAGGTACGCCACCGGGCCCGACCGCGACCAGCGCGCGAGCACCTCGGCGAGGACCGGCGAGAGCGCCAGGTGAAAGGGCTCCTCCGGCGACCGCTCCGCCACGGAGAAGTCGGGCAACGCTCCGGTCAGCTCCTCGACCAGCTGCGGGGTGACCGGCAGCAGCGCGAAGTCCTGACGCAGCTCGCCGAGGACCGCGTGGTCGAGGTCGACGGTCCGCTCGCGGAGCAGGTCGCCGTCCGCGACGACCGCGCTGAGCTGGTAACCCATCAGAGCCCTCCGCCGTCCACAGCCTGTGGATGGAACATGTGTACGACGGATCCCGCCTCCGCCGCCCTCGCACCGTACCGAATCGTCCCCCGCCGGCACCGTCCCGCGATCTTGCGCCTCCGCCGTCGGGGCCGCTCCGCCGTCCGGGGTCGGTGGGTCAGGGGCGATCGGCGACGGAGCCGACGAACGCGCGCCACGCCGCCGGTGGGAAGGAGAGCGCCGGGCCGGCCGGGTCCTTCGAGTCCCGCACCGCGACGACGCCGGGCAGGTTGTCGGCGACCTCGACGCAGTCGCCGCCGTTGCCGCTGCTGCGGCTGCTCTTGCGCCACCGCGCGCCGTTCAGCTCCATGTCTCCGCCACTTCCGTGATCAGATCGACCGACTGCCAGTGGGACAGCGCCTCGCCGCGCACGTTCTCCCACGCTGCCATCATGGCGGCGATGTCCGCCGGTTCGCTAACCAGTTGGCCCTGGAGTTGGTTGTCGAGGTAGCCGGCGATCCGGTGGTCGTGGCTGCTGGCGATCACGAACGGCCCGTTCAGGCCCGCGTAGGCGCCGACCGACGCCGGCACGACGTGCACCCGCACGTGCGGCTCGGCGCAGGCGGCGACGACGGCCCGGAGCTGCTCGCGCATGGTGGCCCGCCCGCCGACCGGGCGGCGCAGCACCGCCTCGTCGATCACGGCCGTGAACTGCGGCGGTTCGTCCTGGCGCAGGATGCCCTGCCGGGCGAGCCGGGCCGCGAGGTGCCGCTCGACGTCGCCCCGGGGGAAGAGGCCGCCGCCGGTCAGCACGGCCCGGGCGTACGCCTCGGTCTGGAGCAGCCCGGGCAACACCATCGATTGGTACGACCGCAGCGACACCGCGTCGCGCTCGATCTCCTGCCACGGACGAAACCAGATCGGGTCACGACGTCTTGAAGTGTCCGGCCAGATGTCCGACACGTCCCGGCGGAGGGCCTCCGCCGCCGCCAACCGGTGCCGGGCGTGCGGGATGCGGTCCTCGGTCAGCCACCGCCCGACCGTCTTCGGATCGACGCCGACGGTCTCGGCGAGGGATTCGATCGTGTGCCCGGTGTCGCTGAGCGCCACCCGGAGCGCGTCGTTCATGGGCTTCTCCCATCGGATGTCCCAAATATCTGGCGACCATAGCGCTACGGGGTGTATCTGTCTGCACGCGCGCGGCAAGTTGGGGTGACGAAGACGGCGCGGCCGGTGGAGGCGTATGAGCCCGGCGGTCGGCGTCAGTCGCGGGGCCGCCCCGGCGGGGAGGGCGGGGGGGGCGCCCCCGCTCCAGCCCCACGTCCTTTCCAGCCCTACGTCCTTTCAGCCCTTCGCCACGCCGGGGTGAGCCCAGCCGAGCCCGCCAAGGAGGTCCCGCCCGTGCCCACGCGCCGCGCCCCCGCCCTCGTACATCGGGGCGAGTCCCGTCTCCCGGACGACCGCGACGATCCGCTCCCGCCTGCCGCCCCCGCCCGGCCCCGACCGACGGGCTGGGCCCCCGGGGCGACCATCCACGTCCCCGACGACTCCTACCGGTTCGGCGAGGGCCCGCTGACGCTGCGCATCACCGAGGTGCTGAGCGTCGGCCCGTTCGAGGGCCGGCTCTGGGCCGAGGTACGCGGCCACCAGGTGAACTCCGACGGCACCGTCCGCCCTCGCGAACGCTTCGCCTCGATCCGCGTCGACCGGGCCCGGGTCGTCGCCCCCGGCGCTTCCCGGGATGGTGCTTCCCGGGATGGCGCTTCCCCGGCCGGGACTTCTCGGGATGGTGCTTCCCGGGATGGTGCTTCCCCGACCGGGACTTCGCGGGTCAGGACTTCGCGGGTCGGGACGGAGGACCGGGCCGGGTCGGCGGGACCGGCGGCGCGGTGAGCCGCCGCCGTGAGCACGTCCCGGCCCGCCCCACGTGGCGGTGCCGGGCGTGTGGCATCGCCTGGCCCTGCTCGGCGGCGAAGCTGCGGCTGCTCGGCGAGTACCGCCACGACCGCGCCGCGCTCACCGTCTACCTGGCGACCCTCCAGGTCGAGGCCGCCGAACAGCTCGCCACGCTCGACCCCGGCATGAGCCCGGCCCGGCTGGCCGACCGCTTCCTCTCCTGGGTCCGCCCGCGCGGATGACCACCTGCCGTCCCGCGCCTACCCGTCGCCACGCCGCCCGGATTCGTCGGGTGCGAGCCTCTGCCCGGCTCGGTGCTCAGAGCAGCAGGTTGACCAGGGCGGCGAGCCCGACGACCACGATCGTGGCGCGCAGCGCCACCGGCGGGAGCCGGCGTCCCCACCGGCCGCCGACCAGGCCGCCCGCCACGGAACCCGCCGCGATCAGCAGCGCCGGCTGCCACGCCACCGTGCCCACGGCGACGAACAGGACCGCCGCGACCCCGTTCACCAGGCCGGCGAGCACGTTCTTCACCCCGTTGACCCAGCGCAGGTCGGTGGAGAGGAGCACCCCGAGCAACCCCAGCAGCAGCACTCCCTGGGCGGCGCCGAAGTAGCCGCCGTACACCCCGGTGCCGAAGACGCCGAGCAGCAGCAGCGGCCCGGCGCGCCGTACCGCCCGACCGCCGGCCGACGGCGCGCCCGCGTCGGCCGCGACCGGCCGCCGGTGGGCCAACGCCCGCGCCAGTCGCGGCTGCACCACCACGAGCACCAACGCCAGGACGATCAGCGCCGGCACGATGGCCCGGAACGCGCCGGGCGGCAGGAGCAGCAGCAGTACGCCGCCGGTGATCCCGCCGAGCACGGCGGCGACGCCCAGGCGGGCCAGCAGGCCACCGTGCCCGGCCAGTTCGTTGCGATAGGCGTACGCCGCGGAGAAGGAACCCGGCACCAGCCCGACGGTGTTGGACACGTTCGCCACCACGGGCGGGTAGCCGAGGGAGAGCAGGACCGGGAAGGTCACCAGCGTCCCCGAGCCCACCACCGCGTTGATGGCCCCCGCCGCGACCCCGGCGGCCAGCACGGCCAGCCCTTCGGCGACGGTCAGCGTTGCGTTCACTCGTGTCTGCGCTCTCCCCGGGCCGGTCGTCGCCCGCGGGTCGCCGCCGTCCGGTCGTCTCGCTGCCGGTTGCGGCTGTCAGCGTAGGACGCGGGCCGGGCCGGTTGATCGACGTGCGGCGGGGATCACGTCGTGACCAGCCGTGGTAATAAGTTGACCACCGTCGACGTCTCGCAGGGCGGGAGCGGGCAGTTAATAGGATGCGGGGCCTCGTCGAGTCTGAGAATCAGAGGTGATTTCGTGCCCCCCAGAACCCGGCGAATGGCAGGTCGACGCAGGTCGCCGAACTCCCAGGAAAACCCGACGACCCCGGACGGGACGGGGCCGCCCCCACGAGCCAGCGGGCGGGACGAGGAAGCCGGAAAGGAACAGCGGGAAGTTGCGGCACGGGCACCCGTTCCGGACCCACCGGAATCCTCGTCGAACGAGCAACCGGACGAGCCTCCGGCCCGTCCCACCCGACGAGGTCTGCTGCTGGCAGCGGGCGGTGCGGCGGTCACCGCGATCATCGGTGGCGTCATCGGCGCAATCATCAGCGACGGAGCCAATCGGCTCACCTCGTCGGGGCAGGCGGTCCGGGACGAGCGCGCGGTCGACAAGGCCAGACGGGCGTCAGCCCGACAGAAGCCGCCTATCTCCGCCAACGCCTACTACTACCACCGCTCCACCGAAGCTGTGGCGTGGTTGTTTCCACAACAGTTGACCGCCGATCAGAAGCGGCAACTCCTTACGCCGGAACAGCCGCCGACAACCGGGGTGCCAGAGGCTCTGAAGGGCGGCATCCACGCGGTGGTAGGAGGCACCCGACAGCATCCGAACCGGCTGCTGACCCGGATCCGGGTGTCCACAGTCGGCCAGTGGACCGAACCGGTGTTCGTCACACAGATGCGGGCCAAGGTGCTGCGACGCACACTGCCGCCGGCCGGTGCGTACCTGTTCCAGGGGAGCCAGGGCGGAGAGGCGCCGCTGGAGATCGGATTCGACCTGGACGAGCCCGGCAGTGTCGCGCGGGTCGTCAAGCGTGACGGCGGAACCCTCGGTGAGGCATACCTGGATCGCCACTCGCTGACCTTCTCCCAGAACGAGCCCCTCACCATCGACGTGCAGGCGCACACGGACCAGTCGTACTGCGAGTGGGTCATCGAGCTGGACCTCGATCTCGGCGGTGAGAAGCGGACACTCACCGTCGACGACGACGGCCGGTCCTTCCGGAGCACCGCTCTGGCCCGTCACTACGAGGAGCGGTACTACGTCAAGTTGACCGGCGGCTGGACGGCCAAGGGTGCTGGCCCACCCATCTTCGACATATGAGCGCCAGCCGGCGTCGCCTCGTCCTGCTCGTCAGCATCTGGATCCTGTCCGGGGTGCTGGCCTTCACCGCAGTCCGGGTGCTGCCCCCCGACTACGGCGAGGATCATCGAGGACAGCCGCCCAACACCACGGACGCCGGCGCGACACGGGCCGGTCCTGCCGGTGCGGCCCCCGCGGTCGACCTCGCCGCCACGCTCGTCGGCACTCGCTACAGCCGCGAGTTGACCTTCCAGGTCACCGAGGACGTGGCCCGGGTGGGTCCGCCGCCGCACGTGGCGGACTGTCGCCAGTTCTCGGCGTGGGTGCAGCAGAATGGCGGCATCGCGACCGGTCGCGAGCCCGTCCATGTCCTTTCGATGCGCGCGCGGCGCCACGTGGACGTGCTGATCTTCAGCGTCAGGGCGATACCGGTCGCGCAGGTCTCCCTTACCGCAGAGCAAGGGCCCTGGGTTGAGTTGGCCTGTCGTGACAGCGGCCCGGATCCCACGGTCCTTCCCACGGCCGACAGCTCGCGGATGGCCCAGGGAAGCAACGCCAAGCCCCATGTGCTCGCCGCCGGGCAGACGCTCGATCTGCCGACCGATCTCGCCGCCACGTACCGGACCGAGGAGTCGTTCCCGCCCGGAGCCTCCGACTACTACCTGGAGGTCACGATGGAGGTCGACGGGGTCGTGGAGTCGCGTGAGCTGAGAAACGGTGCCAGCTACTACCGGTGCTGTGGACGTACCACCTTCATGGGCTACCAGTCCGCCCGGTACGAATGGAACCTGTCTTCCTCCCGCACCCTTCGATACTGCGGCGAGCTGCGGTACACCGGCGAGCCGCCGCCACGGACATGCGTTACCAGCCAGCGCTGAACCGCTCATCCGCCAGCGAGCGGGTCGAGGCTTCGTGGCCTGCCGCCCGGCGTACGGGCAGGAGCAGGGCAACTGTGGCCAGACCGACCGTAGCGACGACGAAGGGCCGGCCCCGATGGGGTCGGCCCTCGCGTTCGTGCTGCTCAGCGAGCGGAGGATACGAGATTCGAACTCGTGAGGGTGTTAACCCAACACGCTTTCCAAGCGTGCGCCCTAGGCCTCTAGGCGAATCCTCCGCAGACGAGGATACAGGTCCCCGACGGGTGGGCCACCCCACCACCCCCTGAAGATCGACGCGGCGTCGGGTAGGGTTGGCGGTACCTCCCGTGCGGCGGTATCTCGTGAACCTCCCCAGGGCCGGAAGGCAGCAAGGATAAGCGGGCTCTGCCGGGTGCACGGGAGGCCTTTCTGTCTCCGGGTCCCGGTAACGTCCCTGCGGGTCAGGTCACGGGGTGGTGGGTGGTCACCCGCGCCCGACCGGCGCAGAATGGCTCGGTCGAGAGGAGGCGGGACGAGTGGCACTGGCGCTCTACCGCAAGTACCGGCCACGCACCTTCGCCGAGGTCATCGGGCAGGAGCACGTCACCGAACCGCTGTCGCAGGCGCTGCGCAGCGGGCGGCTCAACCACGCCTACCTCTTCTCCGGCCCACGGGGCTGCGGCAAGACCTCCAGCGCCCGGATCCTGGCCCGCTCGCTCAACTGTGAGCAGGGCCCCACCCCGGAGCCGTGCGGGCAGTGCGAGTCGTGCCGCGAGCTGGCCACCGACGGCGGCTCGATCGACGTGCTGGAGATCGACGCGGCCAGCCACGGCGGCGTCGACGACGCCCGCGAGCTGCGCGAGAAGGCGATCTTCGCGCCGGCCAAGAGCCGCTTCAAGATCTACGTCATCGACGAGGCGCACATGGTCTCGTCGGCCGGCTTCAACGCCCTGCTGAAGCTGGTCGAGGAGCCGCCGGAGTACGTCAAGTTCATCTTCGCGACCACCGAGCCGGAGAAGGTCCTCGGCACGATCAAGTCGCGGACCCACCACTACCCGTTCCGGCTGATCCCGCCGAAGGTGCTCCGGCCCTACCTGGAGCAGCTCTGCGAGGCCGAGAACGTCGCCGTCGAGCCGGCGGTCTTCCCGCTGGTGGTGCGCGCGGGCGGCGGCAGCGCCCGGGACAGCCTCTCCGTGCTCGACCAGCTCATCGCCGGGGCCGGGCCGGAGGGGGTCACCTACTCCCGGGCCGCCGCCCTGCTCGGCGTGACCGACGCCGCCCTGATCGACGAGATGTGTGACGCGCTGGCCGCCGGGGACGGCGCGACGGCGTACGCGACCGTCGACCGGGTGGCCGAGGCCGGGCACGACGCGCGCCGGTTCGCCTCCGACCTGCTGGAGCGGCTGCGCGACCTGATCGTGCTCCAGCAGGTGCCGGACGCCGCCGCCAAGGGCCTGATCGACGGCCCGGCCGACCAGATCGAGCGGATGGCCGCCCAGGCCCAGCGGCTCGGCCCGGCGACGTTGTCCCGCTGCGCCGACATCGTGCACAACGGCCTGGTGGAGATGCGCGGCACCACCGCGCCCCGGCTGCTGCTGGAGCTGATCTGCGCCCGGATGCTGCTGCCCGGCGCCGACGACAGCACCGGCGGCCTGCTCCAGCGCCTCGAACGCATGGAGCGGCGGCTCACCCTCGCCGGCACCGACGCGCCGCCGGCCGCCGCGGGCGGCCCCGACGCGCCGTTCGCCCACCTGTCCTTCGAACCGCACCCGTGGGAGGCCCGCAACGACTTCC
>NZ_JBPQTK010000177.1:0-9811 GCF_051386315.1 Micromonospora sp. URMC 107 | reverse complement strand
GGTTAGGGGAGGGTGTCGAGGTGGGGGGCCACCGTGCGGGCGAAGGTGTTGCCGTTGGTCACGTCCCAGTTGACCGACCAGGTCATCGCGCCACGGATGCCCGGGTAGGTGCGCGGCGGGCGGAAGCTGCCGCAGTTGGTGCCGCGGGCCAGGCAGTCCAGCGCCGCGTTGACCACGGCGGGTGCGACGATGCCGCCGCCAGCCGCGCCGGGGCCGGCCGGCAGGCCGAGGCCGACCTGGTCCGGGCGGAGCCCGGCCTCCAGTTGGATGCAGGCCAGCGCGACGATGAAGTTCACCGTCCCCTGGCTGTACGCGGCGTTGCGGTCGCAGCCGAGCATCGCCCCCGAGTTGTAGAACTGGGTGTTCACGACGGTGAGGATGTCCCTGATGTCGAGCGCCAGCTTGAAGTAGCTGCTCTCCGGGGACTGCATGTCGATGGTCTGCGGGGCCATCGCGATGATCAGCCCCGCGCCCACCCTGGCCCGCAGCGAGCGCAGCGCCTGGGCCATGTAGGTCGGGTTCAGCCCGTTCTCCAGGTCGATGTCGACCCCGTCGAAGCCGTACCGCTGGATCAGCGCGTGGACGCTGTCGCTGAATGCGGCGGCGGAGGCGGCGTCGTTGACCGCCACCCGGCCCGTCTCGCCGCCGACGGAGATGATCACCTTCTTGCCCCGGGACTGGAGGGCACGCACGTCGGCGGAGAAGTCGGCGTCGGTGTAGCCGCCGAGCGCGGTGGACAGGCCGGGGTCGACGGCGAAGGTGACCGCCCCGGGCGTGGCGGTGGCCTCGGCGAAGGCGACCGCGACGACGTCGTACTCGGCCGGCACGTCGCGCAGCCGCAGCTCGACCGCCGGGTTGTCGAAGTTGTGCCAGTACCCGGTGAGGAGGTGCTTCGGCAGGCCGGTGTTCGGCGGCGGGCTCGTCGGGGGCGGTGTGGTCGGGGGCGCGGTCGTCGGCGGCGCGGTGGTGGGCGGCGCGGTGGTGGGCGGCGCGGTGGTGGGGTTGGTGCCCCCGCCGCACGCCGTGCCGTTGAGCTGACAGTTGGTGGGCGCGCCCGGCCCGGAGCCGAGGAAGCCGAACGAGACCGAGGTGCCCGGGGCGATACGGCCGTTCCAGGACCGGTTGGTGAAGGTGTGCCGCTGGCCCGACGAGGTCAGCAGCGCGTCCCAGTAGCTGCCGACGGTGGTCCCGGCCGGCAGGTCGAAGGCGACGGTCCAGCCGTCGACCGTGGACCCGCCCCCGTTCGTGATCGTGTACTTCCCCTCCCAGCCCGATCCCCAGTCGGCCGTCTTGACGAAGCTGGCGGTCACCCCGGCGGCGAACGCGGGCATCGCCACCCACACCGCGCCGAGCGCCGCGACCACGGCTGTGACCAGCGAGAACACCAGAGATCTGGATCGTTTCACGACACCCTCCACACCCGGACGCCATCCATCGGCATCGACATTGACGCCTATTATTAGGAGTGTTAACTGTTTCTGTCCAGAGCCGGGCGGGAGGCAGCGCGGGACAGGAGCCCGCCGGGCGGGAGGCGACCAGAACCCGCCGGGCGGGAGGCGGGGCCCCCGGCGGCGGCCGGGGGCTCCGCACGGCTCAGCGGCGGAAGGTGAACCAGTTGACGTTGACGAAGTCGGCGGGCTGTCCACTGGTGAAGGTCAGGTAGACGGTCCGGCGGCCGGTCGGGCCGGCGACGTTGCCGGGGACCGAACGCCAGCTCTGCCAGCCGCCGGTGTTCCCGATCGCGAAGCTGCCGATCGGCGGGCTGGTCGGGCTGTCCAGCCGGACCTCCACCAGCCCGCTGACCCCGCCCGCCGCGCCGGAGGCGACGCGGGCGACGAAGTCGCGCGGCGGGGTGGCCCCGAACTCGACGTTGTCGAACCGCACCCAGTCGCCGTTGCGCAGCGCGCCGATGTTCTGCCCGCCTTCGGCGCACGCCTCGACGAGTACCCCGTTCTGCGCGTTGAACGATTCCGCCTGGATGGTCGCGTACGCGTCCCGCACCCCGCCGGGCGGCGGGGTCGTCGGCGGCGGGGTCGTCGGCGGCGCGGTGCCGCCACCGCGGCTGTACACCGCCACGTAGTCGACCAGCATCGGGCGGCCGGGGACGGTGGCGGCGGTCGGCGTGGCGCCACCGGCCACCCCGTTCGGGAAGGCCCCGCCCATCGCCACGTTGAGCAGCAGGAAGTAGCCGGCATGGTTGGTCATCTGCGACCAGTACGGCTCACCGACCCGGGTCTGGCTCACGCTGTGGTAGAGCTGCCCGTCGACGTACCAGCGCAACTGCTGCGGGCTGGCCGAGGCGTCCCACTCGAACCGGTAGGTGTGGAAGGCCGACTGGCAGGTGCTGCCGGGGCAGGCCCGGGACGCGCCGATGCCGTTGAACTCGTCGCACGGCCCACCCGGGGCCACTCCGCAGTGCAGCACGCCCCAGACCGAGTTGAGGCCGTTGACGTTCTCCATGACGTCGAACTCGCCGATGCCGGGCCAGTTCTGGTAGTTGCCCCGGTAGGGCGAGCCGAGCGCCCAGAACGCCGGCCAGTAGCCGGCCGCCTGGGCCCCGGTGACGTTGGGCATCTGGATCCGGCCCTCGATGGCCAGCACGCCGCCGGTCGGGGGCTTGAAGTTGCTGCGCACCGTCTCGATCCGGGCCGAGGTCCAGCCGCCCGAGGCGTCGCGCAACGGGGTGATCCGCAGGTTGCCGCCGCCGTCGTGGCTGACGTTGGCCGTGCTGTTGGTGTAGGTCTGGATCTCCCCGGTGCCCCAGTTCGGCGGGCCGCCGGGATAGCTGGTGCCGGTGTCGATGATCCAGTTGGCGGCGGACGGCAGCGTGCCGGCCGCACCGGTGAAGTCGTCGCTCCACACGAGACTCCAGCCGGGCGCGGGTGCCGGGACCGCCGCGTTGGCGGTCACCGTCATCGCGGTCAGGCCGGTCGTGGCGGCGGTGAGGAGGGCCAACGCCAGGGTCAACCGGCGTCGCGGGGGCGGGGCGGCGGGCGCCGCCGGGGCAGGTGTCATGTGACGTGCCTCTCTGCGGGGGACGGTCGAGAGAGCGCTCTCTTCCGAGTTCTACGTGCCGGCTCCGCAGATGTCAACGCCCATCGATGTCCGCCGGCGCGGGGCGCGGGCGGCGCAGCACCGCCTGCTCCGCCCCCGACCAGGCGGTGGTGGTGACCAGGTAGATCACCGCGGCGAGCGGCAGCACCAGCGCCACCAGCACCGTCGTGTACGGCAGCAGCGGCAGCAGCCGGCCGAGCACGGCCGCGCCGGGCCCCTGGGTCGGCGTACCGGCCACCGTGCCGGTCGCCTCCGCCGCGCGCCGCATCCGCCGCGACGTCCACCAGGCGAGCGCGAGCAGGGCCGCCAGCAGGACGCCGAACAGCGGCAGCGCGCCGCCGCCCCACCCGTCGCCGAGGTGGTGGCCCAGTGGCACGCCGGCCAGCCGCTCGTCGAGCAGCCCGGTGCCGCCCTCGGCGGTGGTGAAGAGCCGGTACATCACCAGCAGGACCGGGGCCTGGAGCAGCAGCGGCAGGCAGCCGGACACCGGGCTGGCGCCGTTGGCCCGGTAGAGCGCGAACAACTCGCCCTGCAACCGGGCCGGGTCGTCCGCGTACCGCCGCTGGAGTTCGCGGACCTCGGGGGCGAGCGCCGCGCGGCGCCGCTCCCCGCGGACCTGCGCGAGGGTGAGCGGCGAGATCAGCAACCGGACGACGACGGTGAGGACGACGATGGCGGCGGCCGTGGCCGCGTCGCCGGCCAGCGGTTCGAGCAGGGTGGTGAACCAGCCGAGCGCGCGGCCGGCGGCGCCGACGGCGTCGTGCAGAGGTGCGAAGGCGAGCATGGGTGACCCCTCGGTCCGATTCCGGGTGCCGGTCCGGCGGGCGGGTGAGTCGCCGGACGGGCGGATGGCGGCGGAATCGGCCGCGCGGCGGTGCTACGCGGCCGAGGGGTGCGGCCCGGGTGCGCGGGGACGGGGACGCCCGGCGGCGTCCGGGTCGGCCTGCCGGGGCATCCGGCGACGCCGGGCCCGGGCGCGCAGGGCGGCGGCGCGAGCCGCCCGGGGCGCGTCGACGACGCCGGCCGCGTGCGCCGCGAGCGCGACGGCGAGCAGCGCCACGGCGGCGAGCGCGGCCCCGGCGAACAGGCCGGCCGGGCGGTCGGCGAGCAGCGTCAGGTGGGCGAAGGCGTACGCCCACGCCCCCAGCACGATCCCCAGCAACCCCGGCACGCCGACCAGCCTAGGACCCGTTGTCACGCCGCCCGGCCCGTTCGCGCGACAACCACCTCCGCACCCACCCTGAGCTGCGCTTATACGACAGTTCCGGGGTGGACGGAGGCGCGGCGGCAGTGGTACGACTTGGTGCGTCGGCAGCCAACGTCGGCGTGTCGTCCTTTTCGGTCGGCGGTGACCTCCCGCGTCGTCGGACGCCGCGCCGACCCGGGCGGTGGGAGCGTGCCCTCCCGGTACACCGTCGGCGCCGGGCGCCCGCCTCGGCCGACGGGCCGCCTCGACGAGGTGGCGGGCCATCGTAAGGAGCCGCCGTGCCCCACAACCGAATCCGCTCCAGGCACCAGCCCTTCGAGATCGCCATCATGGCGACCGCCCCGGTGTGCGGGGTACTCCTGATCATCCTCGACGTCCGCCCGCAGTCGGTGGAGATGGCGATGCCGGGACCCATCCAGGTGGGGTGGGAGTCGGGCCTCATCGTCGCCGGGGTCGCCGGGCTGCTCGGCGTCGTCTGGCCGGGCCGGCTCTCCACCGGCCTCGGGATCGAGCTCGCGTCGGTGCTCATGCTCGGCACGATCACCGGCATGTACGCCGTCGCCCTGATGGTGATCGCCGGCCCGCAGGGGGTCGCCGCGACGTCGTTCGTCTTCGCGGTGGCCGTCGGCTCGGGCTGGCGCGCCGTCCAGATCACGCTCGACCTGCGCCGGCTCACCCGGGCCGGCCAGGTCGGCCAGCTCGCCGGGATGGCCGTCGGCGGCACGTTCTCCCCCGGAGGCGGGACGTGAACACCTCGGCACCGTCCGCCCCGCACTGGGTGCAGGTCCTGCTCTCCGTCCTCGGCGTGCTCGGGGGCACCGGCGGTCTCGCCGTCATCGCCACCGTCATCGTGCAGCGGGGCAAGTTCAAGGCGGACGCCGCCGACACCCTCACCGACGCCGCCCTCACGCTGGTGCAGCCGCTACGCACCCGGGTCGCCGAGCTGGAGGAGGCCGCGCTGGTCACCCGGGCGCAGTTGGACTCGGCCCGCGAGCAGGAACGGCAGCTGCGGGCCACGGTCTGGGACCTGCGCCGGACGCTGGACCGGTGGCGGGAGGCGATCCTGGCCCCGGACGCCACGCTGCGCCGCGTCCGCGCCCTGGTGCAGACCGGCGAGGACCGCCGACCGCGCTGACCCCGAACCGCGCGGGCCGGCCCCGCGAGCCGGGCCGTGGATTCCGGCCGCCTCGCGAGCCGAGCGTGGATCCCGCCCGCCTCGCGAACCGGTGCGCAAGGTCGCGGGGCGGGCGCGGGGTTCCGGGGCGCAAGGTCCCGCCGCCTCGCGAGCCGGCGCGCGACGGACGACACGCCGGGCCGCGTTTCCCCGCCTCGGCACGGTGGGTAACCACTGATCGACCCGTTGCGGACGGACCGCAACCGGGCGCGGACGGACGGTGATGGCGATGGCGGGCCAGGTGGCGGAGGCTCCGAGCGGCACGGCCGAGGGGACCGACCTGCTCACGGTGGGTGTCGAGGAGGAGTTCCTGCTCGTCGACCCGCACACCGGAGCCGCGGTGCCCGCCGTCGACCTCGTCATGGAGCAGGTGCCGCCCGAGCTGCGCGGTCAGGTGGAGCGGGAGTTCCAGACCAGCCAGATCGAGATCGGCAGCCCGCCCGGCCTGGAGCTCTCCTCGATCCGGCACTCCCTCGGCGTGCTGCGGGCCGCGCTCGCCGACGCGGCCGAGCGGGCCGGCGTACGGCTGCTCGCCATCGGCACCGGGCCGGTCGACGGCCCGGTCCCCCCGGTGGTCGACAAGCCCCGATTCGACCGGATGATCGAACGGTTCCGCCTGCTGGTTCCCGGCCCGGGCAACAACGGCATGCACGTGCACGTCGGAGTGCCCGACCCGGAGACCGGGGCGCAGGTGCTCAACCACGTCCGGCCCTGGCTGCCGGTGCTGCACGCGGTCACCACCAACTCCCCCTTCGCCAGGGGCGAGGACACCGGGTACGCGAGCTGGCGGTCGGTGGAGTGGGAGCGCTGGCCGTCGGTGGCACCCACGCCGTACCTGGAGTCGCACGAGCACTACGAACGGCTCATCGGGCAGCTCATCGCCAGCGGGATGATGCTCGACGAGGGGATGCTCTACTGGTACGCCCGCCTGTCGGCCAAGTACCCGACGGTGGAGATCCGGATCGGCGACGTCTGCCCGTCCGTGGACGACGCGGTGCTCGTCGCCGCCCTGGTCCGGGGCATGGTGGCGACCGCGCTGGACGACATGGCCGCCGGCCGGCCCGCCCTGCGCACCGACCACCACCTGCTGGTCGCCGCGCACTGGCGGGCGGCCCACGACGGGCTGGAGGGCGACGGCGTCGACCTGACCGACGGCGAGCTGCGCCCGGCCTGGGAGCTGTTCGACCAGCTCGTCGAGCGGCTGCGCCCGGCGCTGGAGCGCCACGGCGACCTGGACGAGGTGACCGACCTCGTCGCGGGGCTGCGCCGGCACGGCACCGGGGCGGCCCGGCAGCGGGCGGTCTTCGCGCGCACCGGCAGCCTCGTGGACGTGGTGGAGGACGTCGCGCGGCAGACCCGCGGCGCGAGCCGCTCGTGACAGGATGGTGCCCGTGGCGCAACGGCTGATCGTCATCGGTGGGGACGCCGCGGGGATGGCGGCGGCGTCCCAGGCGCGACGCCGCCGGGACCGCGGCGACCTGGAGATCGTCGCCTTCGAGCGGGGGCACTTCACCTCGTACTCGGCGTGTGGCATCCCGTACTGGATCAGCGGGCTGGTGCCCGACCGGGACCAGTTGATCGCCCGCGACCCGGAGACCTTCCGGGAGAAGTTCGACATCGACGTCCGGCTCCGGCACGAGGTGACCGCCATCGACCTCGACCGGCGCGAGGTCCGCGCGCGGGACCTCGACGGCGGCGGCGAGGTCCGGGAGCGCTTCGACACCCTGATGTACGCCACCGGGTCGGTGCCCAAGAAGCCCGGCTGGGCGGAGACCGACGCCGGCGGGGTCTTCGGGATGCAGACCCTCGACGACGGCGCCGCGCTGCGCGACTGGCTGGAGTCCGAGCCCCGGCCGCGCCGGGCGGTGGTGATCGGCGGCGGCTACATCGGCGTGGAGATGGCCGAGGCGCTGATCCAGCGCGGGCTCACCGTCACCCTGGTCGAGCAGGCCGAACAGCCGATGGCCACCGTGGACCCGGACATGGCCGCGCTCGTCACGGACGCGATGCGGGGCATCGGCATCACCATCCGCACCGGCCTCGGAGTGACCGGCCTGGAGGAGACCGGCGGCCGGGTGTCCGCGGTGGTCACCGCCGAGGGGCCCATCCCCGCCGACGTGGTCGTCCTCGGTCTGGGCGTACGCCCCAACACCGCGCTCGCGGAGGCCGCCGGCCTGCCGCTGGGCACCACGGGCGGGATCCGGGTGGACCGCCGGATGCGGGTGCAGGGCGTGCCGGACGTCTGGGCCGCCGGCGACTGCGTGGAGACCGTGCACCGGGTCACCGGGCTGCCGGTGCACGTGCCGCTGGGCACTCACGCCAACAAGCAGGGCCGGGTCGCCGGCATCAACATCGGCGGCGGGTACGCCACCTTCGCCGGGGTGATCGGCACCGCCGTCACCAAGGTCTGCGAGCTGGAGGTCGGGCGCACCGGGCTGCGCGAGAAGGACGCCGCGGCGGCGGGGTTCGAGTTCGTCTCGGTGATCGCCGAGTCCACCAACCGCGCCGGCTACTACCCGGGCGCCCGGTCCATGACGGTGAAGCTGATCGCGGAGAAGCCCAGCGGGCGGCTGCTCGGGGCGCAGATCGTCGGCTGGTCCGAGGCCGCCAAGCGGATCGACACCCTCGCGGTGGCGCTGTGGAACGGCATGACGGTGGACGACATGACCGCACTCGACCTGGGCTACGCCCCGCCGTACGCCCCGGTCTGGGACCCGGTGCTGATCGCCGCCCGCAAGGCCGTCGACGCCCTGGCCGCCGTCGACCGCTGAGGGAGGGGCCCCTGCGCACAGCCCGGGTGGGCGTTGTCGGGGGTGGCGGTTAGCGTGTGCCCGCTGTCGCCGCGCCGGCCACGTCGGGCCGGTCGCTGACCCCCTCGGAGGCCCCCATGTCGCAGGAGACGACCTACCTCGAACTGTCCGAAGCGGACGGTGCGCACAAGTTCTACGAGGTCGTCGTCGACGACGCCGCGCTGACCGTCCGCTACGGCCGGATCGGCGACCAGGGCCAGGTCAAGACCACGGCCTACCCCGACAACGCCAAGGCCCGCGCGGCGGCGGCGAAGAAGATCGGCGAGAAGGTCCGCAAGGGGTACGCCCCGGCCGTGCGCGGCGTGCGGCAGAAGCGCGCCGTCTCCCGGCGGCAGATCGTCAGCACCCGCTCCACCGCCCGCACCGCCCCGGTGCTCTGGCGCTACGACTCGGGCGCCCCGGCCTTCGGCATCTTCGTCGACGGGCAGAGCTGCATGGTCGGCAACGAGCGCGGGGTCATCACCACGCTCGGCCACGACGCCCGGGTGCTCAACCAGGTCCGCCTCCCCGAGGGGGTGAAGTGCATCGTCGCCGACGACGCCTGGATCTACGCGGGCTGCGACGACGGCAACGTCTACGACCTGTCCGGCAAGGTGCCCCGGGTGGCGTACGAGATCGCGCCGGAGATCGACATCTACTGGCTGGACATCCACGACGGGGTGCTGGGCGTCTCCGACGCGGGCGGCGGCATCGTCGCCGTCGACCACGAGGACGAGTTCCTCTGGCGCCGGCAGGGTCGCGGCCGGTCGGCGTGGATGGTGCGCTGCGACGCCGACGCGCTCTACCACGGCCACTCGCAGGGCGTGACCGGCTACGACTGGCGGACGGGTCAGGAGCTGTGGCACACCCGCACCGGCTCGGTGCTCTTCGGCTGGCAGGAGCCCGGCGCGGTGTTCGCGGGCACCGGCACCCGGGAGGTGGTGCGGTTGGCGAAGGACGGCCGCACCGAGCGCACCTACCGGTGCGACGCCCCGGTCTTCTCCTGCGCCACGGCCGAGGGCGGCCGCTACGTCTTCGCCGGCGACAGCCAGTCCTCGATCTACTGCTTCGACGCGGCGGGCAACCGACTGTGGAAGCTCGGCACCGGCTGCGGCTCGGCCTACTCGATGCAGTACCACGAGGAGCGGCTCTACGTCGTCACCACCGGCGGCCACCTGGCCTGCATCGACGCCAGCGAGCCGGCGATCCGGGCGGCCGAGGCCGGCAGCGTGCCGGAGGTCGTCGACGTCAAGGCGCCGCCCCGGATGCCGGAGCCGGCGGCGTGGACGACGGTCGAGGTGACCAGCGACGTCGACGGCGGCGTGGTCGTGCAGTGCGTCGAGGACCGGGGCCGGCTGCGGGTGCACGTCGTCTCCCCCGGCTACCACCGGGACTGGTCCGTGCAGTTCCCCAAGGGCATCCGCGAGCCGGGCGCGCGCTACCTGGTCACCCAGGTCCGCGAGTCCGGCCGGGGCGGCTTCTACCGCGCCCACGGCGACATCCGCCGCCTCCGCTGACCGCTCCCCCTCCCCACCGCACCCACCCCCGCCCCCGCGCCCGCTCGCGATCCGGCCCGGTGATCAAGAG
>NZ_JBPQTK010000176.1:0-9978 GCF_051386315.1 Micromonospora sp. URMC 107 | reverse complement strand
CCCCCCCCCCCCCCCCCCCCCCCCCCCCCCGCGCGTGCTCCGGCTGGCCCCCGCCCGCCCGACCGCCGCGGGTGCGCCGGTGGACTCCACCAGACGCGTCAGCTCGGGCTTCCCCGTCGGCAGCGCGCCGGAGCACTTCGCGCTGGACGGGACGAGTTCTTCCGCTGTTACCGGGAGATGGACATGCGCTGATTACGTTCAGTTCGCGCTCGTGCACGAAGGAGGAACAGCGATGACTCCAGACGAGCCTTGGCGCTTCTGGGACGCCAACGGCATTGCCGAGGGCGAGGGGCGGATGGCCCTGGTCGACCCGCCCGGCATGCGAATCGCGTCCGACGCGGCGTGAGCCGCTCCCACCCGTACGCCCCCTGAAGGAGGACCGGTGACTGTTCAGTTGCGCACGCTCGTCGACGTCGCGCGCCGGCACGCGGCCCAGCAGCCGGACGCCGTCGCCATCATCTGCGAGGGCCGGCGTGTCGACTACGGCACCCTGCAGCGCGTCAGCAACCAGGTCGCGCGCGGCCTCCAGGCGGCGGGCCTGCGCCCCGGCGACCGCATCGCCTACCTGGGCAGGGAGTCCGAGCACTTCTACGACCTGTTCTTCGGGGCGGCGAAGGCCGGCGTGGTCTTCGTACCGATCAACTGGCGGCTGGCCGCCGGCGAGGTCGAGCACATCCTGCGGGACTCCGGGGCCGCCCTGCTCTTCGTCGACTCCGACTCGGCCGTCGTCGCCGAGAAGCTGGCGCCGGAACTGCCGATGCTGCGCCAGGTGGTGGCGCTGGACTCCGGCGGCATGGCCCGCGCAGGCTTCACGGCGTGGGTGTCGGCGCAGCCCGACGCGAACGTGCTGGTCAAGGTCACCCCTGACACGCCGCTGGCGCAGATGTACACCAGCGGCACGACCGGGCTGCCCAAGGGCGTCGTCCTGGCGCACCGCAGCTTCCTCGCGGTACGCGACGGGCTCGCCTCGGAGAACCTGGACTGGCTCGACCTGCGCGAGGGCGACGTCAGCCTCCTCTGCAACGGCGGCTTCCACATCGGCGGCCTGTCGTGGGCGGCGATGGGTTTCGCCGCGGGCGCCACGAACGTGGTGATGCGCGAGTTCACCACGGCCGGTGCGGTGGAGCTGATCAGGACCCTGCGGGTCACCACCATCCTCGCGGTGCCTTCGATGCTGCGACTGCTGCTCGCGGAGCCCGGCGTCACCAAGGCGGACTTCGCCTCCCTGCGCAAGATCGTCTACGGCAGCGCACCCATCTCGACGGCGCTGCTGGCCCGCTGCATCGAGGGCTTCGGCTGCGAGTTCGCCCAGATCTACGGCCTGACCGAGACCGGCAACTCCGCGGTCTGCCTGCCCCCGGCCGACCACACCCCGGACGGCGGCAAGATGCAGTCGGCGGGGCTGCCGTACCCGGGCTTCGAGGTCAAGATCGTGGACGACAAGGGCGACCCGTTGCCCCCCGGCGAGGTCGGCGAGGTCTGGCTGCGGTCGCCGGGCGTCATGGTGGAGTACTGGAACCTGCCGGAGGCCACGGCGAAGACCCTTGTCGACGGGTGGGTCGTCACCGGGGACGCGGGCTTGCTCGACGAGGACGGCTACCTGTACATCCGCGACCGGATCAAGGACATGATCATCGTCGCGGGGGAGAACGTCTACCCCGTGGAGGTCGAGAACGTCATCGCCCGCCATCCGCTGGTCGCCGAGGCGGCCGTCGTGGGTGTGCCGGACGAGCGTTGGGGCGAGGCCGTGTACGCGTTCGTGGTGCCGGTGGAGGGCCAGCAGCTCACCGAGCGCGACCTGGCGCTGCACCTGCGCGGCAAGCTCGCCGGCTTCAAGCAGCCGCTGCACTACGAGTTCATCGACCGGGTGCCGCGCAACCCCAGCGGCAAGATCCTGCGCCGCGAGCTGCGGGAGCGGTTCTGGCAGGGTCACGAGCGCAGGGTGAGCTGACCGCGATGACGGCGGCGGCCGGTCCAGCGGCCCACGCGTCGCCGGCTACCGCCCGTCATCGTGCCTGCTCGTCCGCTTGGCGGGGACGGTCCGTCCGCGCCGTCGGTCCGCCCCCGCGCGCGGCCGGCCGTCCAGCGTGGAATCTCCGCGTACGCCGACGTGTGGGCGAAGGATTCCCTGGTGGGAGGCCTGTTTGCCGGACGGGTGTCGCGCCGGGAGTCGCTCGGGGGTGCGGTCGCCATTTTCAAGTGACGGAAATCAATGTAGCGGAAAGTTGCATATTCCCTCCCTCCGGTCGGCCCTCTAGTGTCCTTGACCAGCAGTCAGGGCATCGACCGGTGACGATAAATACCCTTGCTGTGCGTCGGGTCGGATTCGTCCCGTCCGCGGCGTGTCGACAGGCCGGGCGAGCTCGGGGACAGGAGGCGTGATGAGGGCGGGCGACACCGGATACGCGGAGGCGGTTCCCGTCTCCGACGGACCCACCTGCCGGTGCACCGCCACCCTTCCGGCGGTCGCCGGGACACCGTACGACGACGGGCCCTTCCTCGCCGTGCCCGGCATGGTCGAAGAGCGCGTCGACCGGCACCCGCAGCGTCGGGCGGTGTCGTTCCGGGGCCGCTCGCTGACGTACCGCGAACTCGACGACCTGGCCAACGGCGTCGCCGCCGCCCTGGCCGGGCGGGGCGTCCGGCGGGGCGACGTGGTGCCCGTCCTGCTCGCCGACGGGCTCGAACTGCCCGTCGTGGACCTGGCGTTGATGAAGCTCGGCGCGGCCTTCGTACCCGTCGATCCCGGCTGGCCGGCGGACCGGCTGCACGCCTCGCTGCGGGTGGTCCGGCCCCGGCTCGCGGTGGTACGCGGCACCGACCCGCGCCCCGACACCGGCGACGTCCCCTGCCTGCCCGTCGACCTCGACGAGATCACCCCGACCCGCCGCCGGCCCGGCGTGCCGATCGGCCCGGCCGACCTGATCTACGGCATCTTCACCTCCGGCACCACCGGCACCCCGAAGTGCGCGCTGAACCGGCACGACGGGATCGCCAACCGGCTGCGGTTCATGACCCGCCACTTCGCGGCGACCGGCACCGAGGTGGTGCTCCAGAACAGCCGGCACACCTTCGACTCGTCGGTGTGGCAGATGTTCTGGCCGCTCACCACCGGCGGTCGGACGGTGGTGCCGGTCGAGGGCGGCTTCCTCGACGTCGAGCGGACCGTGCGGACCATCGCCGACGAGGCCGTCACGATGACCGACTTCGTGCCGAGCGTGCTCGGCGCGCTCGTCTCGGTCCTGGACCGCGACCCGGCCGCCCGGCGTGCGGTGGCGCCGCTGCGCAACGTCATCGTCGGCGGCGAGGAGATCGACCCGTGGGCGGTGCACCGGCTGGTCGAGCTGGTGCCGGGGGTCGCGGTCACCAACGGCTACGGCCCGACCGAGGCGTCGATCGGCATGATCTTCCACACCGTCGCCCGCGCCGACGGCGACGTCATCCCCATCGGCCGGCCCATCGACAACTGCTACGCCGCCGTGGTGGACGCCGAGCTGCGGCCCCTGCCGCCGGGCGAGACCGGCGAGATCGTCATCGGCGGCGTGTGCCTGGGCGAGGGGTACCTCGGCGACCCGGCCCGTACCGCCGAGGTGTTCGTGCCCAACCCGCTGCCCGGCATCCCGGGCCCGCGGCTCTACCGCACCGGTGACCTCGGCCGCGTCGCCGCCGACGGCCGGCTGCACTTCGCCGGCCGGCGCGACCACCAGCTCAAGGTCAACGGCGTCCGGATCGAGGCGGGCGAGATCGAGACCGCCGCCACCCGGCTGCCCGGCGTACGGCAGGCGAAGGTCCTGCTGGCCCGCGAGCACCGGGGGAAGTCGCTGGCCCTCTTCCTCGCCGCCGACGCCGAGGTGACCGAGCCGGCGGTGCGGGCACACCTGCGCCGGCTGCTGCCCCGCACCCACGTGCCCCGGCACGTCGTCGTGCGCGACGCGCTGCCGCTGACCGGCAACGGCAAGGTCGACCGGCAGGCGCTCGAGGCCTGGCTGGACCGTACGCTCGCCGAGCGGTCGCGCCCGTCGGCCGCGCCCGCAGACGCGCGGACGCTGCCCGAGGAGGTGCTGGGGGTGTTCCGGGCGGTCCTCGGCCGGCCCGACCTCGACCTGGACGCCGACTTCCTCGACGCCGGGGGCGACTCGCTCCAGGCCCTCGACGTGGTCACCGCGCTCGGCGCGGACCAGAGCCTCCGGGTCGGCGTGCAGGACCTGTTCACCCACCGCAGCGCCGCCCGGCTCGCCCGGGCGCTCGCCGTGCGGCTGCGCGCGGCCGACCCCACCGAGACCGAGGACGAGCTGGTGGAGCGGGACGCGAAGGTCCCGGCCGACCTGCCCGTACGTCCCGTCGGCCGGCGCCGGGCGCCGCGTACCGTCCTGGTCACCGGCGCCACCGGCTTCGTCGGCGCGCGCCTGGTCCACGAGCTGCTCGCCACCACCGACGTCCGGGTGCTCTGCCTGGCCCGCGCGGCCGACGACGCCGAGGCCACCGCCCGCGTCGTGCGCGCGCTGGCCGAGCGGGGCCTGTGGCGGCCCGGCCACGGCCTGCGCCTGCACGGGTACGCGGCCGACCTCGGTCGCCCGGCCCTCGGCCTGACCCCGGAGACCTGGGGCCGGCTGGCCCACGACTGCGACCTCGTGCTGCACGCCGGGGCGCTGGTCAACTTCCTGTTCGACTACCGGGCCCACCGCGCCGCGAACGTCCTCGGCACCGCCGAGCTGCTGCGGCTGTGCCTGACGGGCCGGCCGAAGCCGCTGCACCACGTCTCCACCCTCGGCGTCCTCGACAGCGAGGCCGCCCGGCATCCGCAGCCGCTGCCCGAGACGTACGACCCGGCCCTCGCCGTCGCGCCGACGAGCGGCTACAGCCGGTCGAAGTGGGTGGCCGAGCGGTACCTCGACGAGGCCCGGCGGCGGGGCGCGACCGTCACGGTGCTGCGACTCGGCGAGGTGATGCCCGCGGCCGACGACGGGCACCCCAACCCCCGGGCCCTGACCCACCTGCTGTTGGCGGCCTGCCATCAGCTGCGGATGCGGCCCGACGCGCCCGTGCGCTCCGACTGGACGCCGGTGGACTGGGCCGCCCGGCGGATCGTCGCCACCGTGGTCGACCCGCGACAGTGGGGCGGCACGCTGCACGTCCTGCACCCGGTGAGCGTCGACTTCACCGACCTGCCGCTGGCCGGCGCCGACGCCCTGCCCCGGGTCAGCTGCGCGCGGTTCCTGGCGGGGCTGCGCGAGGCGGCGACCGAGGGCGACCGCGACGCCGCCGTGCTGCTGGCCCTCTTCCCGCCCGGCGCGGGCGCCGACGAGGAGCGGCTGCGCGCGGTCTTCGCGACGCTGCTCACCGACAACCCCCGGCTCTTCCGGCGCGACGGCTGCGCCGAGCTGGAGCGGCGCCGCGGCTTCACCGACCACCGGCTCGGCCCGTCCGTCGGCGCCTACCGCGCCTGGCTGGGCGAGCACGTGCGGCGGGCGGCCGACCGGCTGCTGCTGCCGGCGGGACCAGGGTGAACGGCCGCGCGCGGCGCGGCGACCGGCACGGATGAGGGAGTGGAATGCGATACCGCAGGATGGGTCGGCTCGGCTGGCAGGTCAGCGAGGTCGGGTACGGGATGTGGGGCATCGGCGGTGGACCCGGCGGCTTCACCGGCTGGGACTACGACACCGCACCGGCCTGCCTGGACGAGGCCGTGGAACGCGGCTGCAACTTCTTCGACACCGCCTGGGTCTACGGGCGGGGCGTCAGCGAGCAGCTCCTCGGCGGGCTGGTGCGCCGGCACCCGGACCGTCGGCTCTACCTGGCCACGAAGATTCCCCCGAAGAACCGGGAGTGGCCGCCGGGCCCGCAGGACACCCTGGACGACGTCTTCCCGGCCGAGCACATCCGCGAGTTCACCCACCGCAGCCTCGAGAACCTCGGCGTGGACCGGATCGACCTGCTCCAGTTCCACGTCTGGGAGGACCGGTGGGCCGCCGACGGCCGCTGGCAGGAGGCCGTCGCGGACCTCAAGCGGGAGGGCCTGGTCGACGGCATCGGGATCAGCGTCAACCGGTGGGAGCCGACGAACTGCCACGCCGCCCTCGACACCGGCCTGATCGACGTCGTGCAGGTCATCTACAACATCTTCGACCAGGCACCGGAGGACGAGCTGTTCCCGCGCGCGCAGCGGGACGACATCGCGATCATCGCCCGCGTCCCGTTCGACGAGGGGACGTTGACCGGCACGCTGACCGCCGAGAGCACCTGGCCCGAGGAGGACTGGCGCAGCACGTACTTCGGGCCGGAGAACCTGCTGCCCAGCGTGGAGCGCGCCGAGCGGCTGGCCGCCGACGTGCCGGCGGGCATGACCATGCCGGAGCTGGCGCTGCGGTTCATCCTGCACCACCCGGCGGTGAGCACGGTGATCCCCGGCATGCGCCGCGTCGAGCACGTCCGCGCCAACCTGGGCGTCAGCGACGGCGTACCGCTGGACGCCGGGGTGCTGGAGACGCTGCGCGGCCACCGGTGGGACCGCAAGCCCACGGCGTGGTCCCAGTGAGCGCGGCCGCGCTCAGGCGGCGCGAGGCGCGGTACGGGAGGCCGACATGCCGGTGATCGCCATGTGGGCGCACCCCCGGGCGCTCTCCACCGCGTTCCTGCGCATGATGATCGCCCGCGGTGACGTCACCGTCGTCCACGAGCCGCTGGTCACCCTCGTCGACGAGGGGCACGTCGAGCTGCCCACCGCCGACGGCGGCACCGTCACGGTGACCGACGCGGCCGAGGTCGTCGCGCACCTGAAGGAGCTGGGCCGGGACCGGACGGTCTTCGTCAAGGACACGCTCGAATACCGCTACCGGCACCTGTTCGCCGATCCCGAGGCGATCGCGGACGTCACGCACACCTTCATCGTCCGCGACCCGGCCCGCACGATCAGCTCGCACTACGCGATCAAGCCGACGGTGACCTGCCCGGAGATCGGCTACGAGCACCAGTGGGAGCTGTTCGACCTCGTCAGCCGGACCGCGCGCCGGCCGCCCGTGGTGATGCGGGCCGAGGACCTGCTGCGGCACCCCGGGCAGACGGTGGCGGCCTGGTGCGAGGCCGTGGGGCTGCCGTTCCTGCCGGAGGCGCTGAACTGGGCGCCGGGGGAGCGCGCCGAGTGGCAGCGCACCCGCAAGTGGCACCTCGACGTGGAACGCACCTCGGGCTTCTCGCCGGTCGAGAAGTCCTTCGAGACGACCGTCGCCAACAACGACACCCTGCGGTCGTACCACGACCACCACCAGCCCTTCTACCAGCGGCTGATCCGGCACGCCATCTCCATCGGGGAGGACTCATGACCACCACCGCCGCGCCGCCCGTGACCGCGTCGTCGACGCTGTCGCCCGGCGAGCTGTTCGCCCGCGCGTACGCCGACGATCCCGCCGGCGCCGAGGTGCGCTTCGACTACACGATCACGGACGCCTTCCAGCCGACCAAGGAACGGCCCCGGGTGACCGTCCGCAACCTGTTCCGCAAGCGGTCGGTCGGCATGGAGCCGGTGCGGTTCTGGTGCGAGGGCCGGCCCGACGCGGACGAGGCCGCCGCGGTGCACGAGTCGGGCCTGCGCCGGGAGGCCGCCTTCCGGTTCGGCACCGCCTCCGCCGGGGTGCACCCGATCCGCGCCTGGGTACGCATCCCCGAGGAGCTCGCCGACGACCCGGAGGCGCTGGCCGTCTTCATCGACTACCGGCTGCTGGTCCGCCTCGCCACGGCCGAGAACCAGGCGCTGACCATCGGCGAGGGCGGCCTGCTGCGGCACCCCGAGATCGGGCGGCTGCCGTACCGGCACGACTGGCTCAGCGGCCTGCTCGCCGCCTGCGACGAGATCGAGCAGACCGGCGCCACCCCGCACGCGATGATCGTCAACCCGAGGGACTACTACACCCACCTGCTCGGGCGGGGCGCGTACCTGGCGGACCTGACCCGCAACGGCGTGCAGATCAGCCGCACGCGGATGGTGGCGCCGGGGGAGGCGGTGGTGGGCGACTTCGCGATGGCGGCCCGCCTGCTGGACGCCGGGCGCTCCGCGATCCGCGTCGGCACCCCGCCGCCCGGCACCTTCGCCACCGACGGTCCGGCCGTCTGCGCCGAGATCCACGAGGGCCTGGCGGTGCACCTGCCGACCCACTTCTTCCACGTCGTACCCGCCTAGGCGGTGTCCTGGGAAGCTCACCACCATTGCGGTAGCGCGGCGATCGTGAGGGTGACCCGGTACGACAAGGCGGTCCTGTCGTACCGGGTCGCGACGCTGCGGCACCGCTCCAGTCAATCGAAGCAACGCTCCACGACGTTGCGGCGCCCGTAGCGCTGCCTGTCGAACGCCGGTGGCCGGCCGCCGTGGCTGCCTCGCCGGCGGCGGTTGGCCTGCTGGTCTGCACGTTCGGCAATCACGTGCCCGATGCCGCGCCGACGCAGCCGGCCCTGACCGCTCCGGTGCCGTGACCCTTGTGGACGATGGCGTGCTCCGGGTGGACCTGCTGTCGGCCAGGTCCCGAGCGTCCGACACGGATCGCGGCCACGACCACCTGTGGAAACGGGTGCCGCCGATCGTCGGCACGTGGGCGACCACCGGTCACCACCGACGGCGGGCACCTGGACAACGGCTCCCAATCGACGTAAGACAAACTCTTAACGGGGACCCACGCGCTACATCGTCCGAATCCAAGATCCTTTGAAGACACCGCCTAGGAGCGTCACCGTATGACCACGACCGGCGGGAAACTCTCGTTCTACCGGCCCATCGTGCCGCTCTTCGCCGCCATCTTCCTGTGTCTGCTCGGCGTGGGCGCCTCCCTGGCCGTACTGCCGTTCTACGTGCTCGACGAGTTGGACGGCAACCGGGTCGAGGTGGGGGTGGTGATCGCCGCGATCGCGGTCTCCGCCGTGATCGCCCGGCCCATCGCCGGCCGGCTCGGCGACCGGCACGGGTACCGGACGGTGATGCTGGCCGGCGCGGCGGTGTGCGCCGCCGCCGGGGCGGCCTACTTCCTGGCCGGCGACGTCGGCGTGCTGGTCGGCGTCCGGGTCCTGCACGGGGTGGGCGAGGCGGCCGTCTACACCGCCGGCGCGGCCTGGCTGGTGGCGCTCGCGCCAGCCGACCGGCGGGGCCGCGTCGTCGGCCTGTACGGCATCTACATGTGGCTGGGCATCACGCTGGGCGCCCTGCTCGGCGCGGTGCTGCTGCGTACCTCCGGCTATCCGGCGGTGTGGCTGTTCGCGGCCCTGGCGGCGGTGGCCGGGGCCGCGCTCGTCGCCGTCCGGCCCGGGCCGGAGCAGGCTTCCTCGGCGAGCCGGGCCGGCATCCTGCCGCGCAGCGCGGTGGCCCCGGGCGTCGCGCTCTCCCTGGCCGGGTTCGGCTACGCCGCGCTGGCCGCCTTCGTCGCGCTGCACATGGCCGACCGGGGCGTCGAGAACGGCATCGCCGCGTTCAACGCGTTCGGCTTCACCTACGTCGGAGTCCGGCTCTTCGTGGGCGGGCTGCCCGACAAGCTCGGCGCCGGCCGGGTGGCCGTCGGCTCGGCCCTGGTGGAGGCGGTGGGGCTGCTCCTCGTGGCGTTCGCGCCGAACCTGCTGGTCGCGGTCGCCGGGGGGCTGGTGATCGGCGCCGGGCTCTCGTTGCTCTTCCCGGCGCTGGCCCTGCTGGTCATCAACCGGACGGACCCGGCCCACCAGGGGGCGGCGCTCGGCGCGTTCACCTCGTTCTGGGACATCGGCCTGGTGGCCGGGGCGCCGCTGGCCGGCCTGGTCGCCAGCGTGGCCGGCTACCCGGCGGTCTTCCAGGTGATGCTGCTGGCGGCACTGCTGTCGGCCGCCATCTCGGCGCTGACGATGCTGCCCCGCCGCTCCCTGGTGAACCAACCCCCGTCCCGGTCCACGTGACATCCCGTCGATCATGGGGTTGGCGGCGAAGTCGATCTCTTCGACCGCGGCCAACCTCATGATCGACGACGGGGGGTG
>NZ_JBPQTK010000175.1:0-10227 GCF_051386315.1 Micromonospora sp. URMC 107 | reverse complement strand
GTGGTCCCGGGTGGGCGGCGGTGAGCCTCGGGGGTGGGGATGCGGGATCTTCGGGACAAGATGATCGTGGCGTTGGACGCCGTCGGTCTCGGTGACCCGGTCCGTGCGCAGGTGGCCGAGATCTGCGCCGGGGTCGCCGAGCAGCACTGCCGGGAACTCGGCCACGCGACGCAGCCGCGCTGCGGTGAGATCGGCGAGCTGGCCAGCGGCGAGCCCGCACTCACCTGGGCGCCCACCGAGACCGGGCAGCGGGCCTGGTAACGGTCCCCGCGCCGGTCTGGCCCGGGCACGCGGCGGCCGGGCCCGGGCGGCGGCCTGTGGTGCGGTGACCGCCCCCTCGCCGGTCGAGAGCCCGCAAGGCCACGGAGTGGGACGCGCTGGTTGTGCGGGCGCGCGAGCTGGCGCCGGGAGACGCAGGCCGCGTCGCCTGACGCCTACGGCAGCGGGCGGGGTCAGGCCTCGATCTCGGCGCGGTCGGCGGACCAGCGGGTGTGGAAGGTGCCCTCGCGGTCCACGCGCTGGTAGGTGTGCGCCCCGAAGTTGTCCCGCAGCGCTTGGACCAGGGCGGCGGGCAGCCGCTGCGCGCGCAGCGCGTCGAAGTACGCCAGCGACGACCCGAACGCGGGCGCGGGCACCCCGGCCCGGGCCGCCTCGGCCACCACCCGCCGCCAGCTCGGCACGCCGTCGTTCACGGTCTCGGCGAACCACGGCGCCACCAGCAGCGTCGGCAGGTCGGGCCGCTCGTCGTACGCCTGGCGGATCCGGTCGAGGAAGCGGGCCCGGATGATGCAGCCGCCCCGCCAGATCGTCGCGGTGCCGCCCAGGTCGATCCCCCAGTCGTACTCCCGGGAGCCGGCCCGGATGTGGTCGAAGCCCTGCGCGTACGCGACGATCTTCGAGGCGAGCAGGGCGCGGCGGACGTCCTCGACGAAGGCGTCGGAGTCCTCGACCCGCCAGGTCGCGCCCGCGTCCGGAAACGCCCGGCGGGCCGCCTCGCGCTGGTCGGCGTGCCCGGACAGCGACCGGGCGAAGGTCGCCTCGGCGATGCCGGTGATGGGTATGCCCAGATCGAGCGCGCTCTGCACCGTCCAGCGGCCGGTGCCCTTCTGCTCGGCGCGGTCCAGCACGACGTCCACGAAGGCCCGCCCGGTGGCCGCGTCGGTGTGTGCCAGCACGTCCGCGGTGATCTCGATCAGGAAGGACTCCAGCTCGCCGGAGTTCCACCCGCGGAAGATCTCCGCGACCTCCGCCGGCTCCGCGCCCAGCCCGGCCCGGAGCAGGTCGTACGCCTCGGCGATGAGCTGCATGTCGGCGTACTCGATGCCGTTGTGCACCATCTTGACGAAGTGCCCGGCGCCGTCCGGCCCGATGTGCCGGCAGCACGGCACCCCGTCCACCTGGGCGGCGATCCGCTCGAAGATCGGCCCGAGCGTGCGGTACGACTCCGCGGACCCGCCCGGCATGATGCTCGGTCCGCGCAGGGCACCCTCCTCGCCGCCGGAGACGCCGGTGCCGACGAAGTGCAGGCCGTGGGCCCGCAGCGCCTCCTCCCGCCGGCGGGTGTCGGCGAAGTGCGCGTTGCCGCAGTCCACGACGATGTCGCCGGCGTCGAGCAGGGGGACCAGCTCGTCGACCACGGCGTCGGTGGGCTTGCCCGCCTTGACCATCACGATGAGCGCCCGGGGCCGCTCCAGCGACGCGACGAAGTCGGCCATCGACTCGGCGGGCAGGAAGGTCCCCTCGTCGCCGTGCTCCGCGACGAGGCTGCGGGTGCGTTCCGGCGAGCGGTTGTGCACCGCCACGGCGAAGCCGTTGCGGGCCAGGTTGCGGGCCAGGTTGCGGCCCATCACCGCCAGCCCGGTCACGCCGATCCGCGCCGTCGCCCGCCCGGCCATCCGTCCGCCCTCCGCCGTCGAGACCTGTCGCGGCGACCGTATCGCGGGCGGGGCGGCCCGGAGGCCGTGTCGGGCAGCCCGTCACCGGGTGGTGGTCCAAGGCGCGCGGGGCTGGCCGACGATCCGCCGCCGGGCGGTCTCCGCGGAGCGCGACCGGCCCGCCGTCGACCCCGCCGGTAATTCGGCTGCGCGCGACCGGTCGGGCGGCTACCGTGTGGGCATGCGCAACTGACGCCCCACCTCCGAGCCGACCCGCCGCATGGCCGCGGGTCCGCGTGCTCCCGGGCGTCCGCATTCCGCACCTGCCGCCGAGGCGGCGGTGTTCCTCGTGGCCGATCCCGGGCAGCAGTCCCGATCCCGCCCGACCGTCGCGCGACGGTCGCCGAACGAGGCGGGCCAGCTCACCGGACGTCGCTCCGGTGCGGAAGGGCCCGCAGACCCGAGGAGGCACCGGATGCCCGCCAGGCGCAACCCGAAGAAGTCCCGTACCACCGTCCCCACGCCGTCCGTCGCGGACCTGACGCCGGTCAACCTCGACGAGGTGGCGGTCGCGCCGGTCGTGCCGGTGCTGCCGGTCGACCGGCCGGCGGCCCCGAAGGCCGGTCCGCCGGTCTCCGGCGCCGGGCGTTCCGGCGCGCTGCGCGGCCAGAAGGCCGGGCAGGCCCGCCGGTACGCCTTCCGGCGCAGCTGACGGCGCCGGCCGGGTGGAGCCGTCGTCACCGGCGACTCCACCCGGCCCGTCCGCCGCCCGGCCCGTCCGCCGCCCGGCCTGTCCGCCGCCCGGGCGGGCGGCGTCAGCCGCTCGACGGGCTACGTCAGCCCGTCGGCGGGCGGCGTCAGCCGATCAACGGGCGGAAGGTGCCGAGCAGCACGCTCACGGTCAGCGCGGCCCCGGCGAGCACCGCCGCGCCGATGATCAACAGGCCGTCGGCGACCACGAAGTGCTGTCGCCGGGCGACGGTGCGCGGGGTCCCGGCGTCGAAGCCCCGGGCGTCCATCGCCACGGCCAACCGCGTGCCCCGTCGGATCGCCCCGACCAGCAGCGCGAAGGCCGTCGACACGAACAGCCGCAGCCGCGCCAGCGGGTTGCGGCCGGCCTCGACCCCCCGCGCGCGGCGGGCCATGGAGATCATCTGCCACTCCTGCCCCAGCAGCGGCACGAGCCGGAACGCGGCCAGCGCCCCGATGGCGAAGCGGGCCGGCGCCTTCGCGTTCTGGATCAGCGCGTCCGCCAGGTCGGTCGGGTCCGTGGTGGCGAAGACGATCACGCCGGGCAGCGCGACCGCGAACATGCGCAGCACCAGGCCGAGCGCGGTGAGCAGCACCCCGGAGGTGACCACCGCCGGCCCGGCCTCGACCAGCACCCGGCCGGAGCGCTCGGCCGCGAAGAGCACCAGCGTCACCACCACGCCGACCGCGCCGACGAGCAGCGGCCAGGCCCGCCGCGCCAACACCCGCAGGCGGACCCCGAACAGCGGCAGCACGGCCAGCTCGACGGCGATTGCGATGGCCGGGGCCACTGGGTCCAGGGTGGCGATCAGGATGAACGAGAACACCAGCGCCGCGGCGAGCTTGGCCACCGGGTTGCGCCGGGCCAGCGGCGCCTCCGGCGCGGCGACGGGCTCGAAACTGATCACGCCCGCTCCAGGGTGACGCGGCGATCTGCCAGGGCGGCGACGAACTCCGGGTCGTGGGTGACGGCGACCAGGCCGTGCCCGGCGTCGCGCAGCTCGGCGAAGAGGTCCACCAGCTCCAGCCAGGTGCGCCGGTCCTGGCCGAAGGTCGGTTCGTCGCAGACGAGCAGGCGGGGGGCGGTGGCCAGGGCGGTCGCCACGCTCAGCCGCCGGGCCTCCCCGCCGGAGAGGGTGTACGGGTTGGCCGCCGCGAGCTTCGTCAACCGCAGCCGGGACAGCAGCCCGTCCACAATGGACCGGATTGCCGCCTCGGGCTGGCCGGTGCGGCGCGGGCCGAGCGCCAGCTCGTCGTAGACCGTGTTGGTGACGAACTGGTGCTCCGGGTCCTGGAAGACCGAGCCGACCCGGCGGGCCAGCGCCGGGGCGCGCCAGCGGTGCGGGGGAGTGCGGGCGCCGTCGCCGGCCAGTGCCGTCGTCGCCGCGACCCGACCGGCTCCGGGCCTGAGCAGGCCACCGAGCAGCAGGGCGAGGGTCGACTTGCCGGCCCCGTTGGGCCCGAGGACGGCGAGCGCCTCGCCCGCGCGTACCGCCAGGTCGACGGCGGCCAGCCGGGGCGGCAGGGCGAGCCGGTCGGCGGTGAGCAGCACGTCGCCGGCCGGCGCGGTCGCGTGGCGGGGCGGTACCGGGCGGCCGGGCACCCAGACGCCCTCGTCGGCGAGCGCGTCGCCGTGCGTGCCGAAGACCGCCTCGGGCGTGCCGTCGGCGCGGACGCCGCCACCCGGTTCGAGCACGACCACCCGGTCGACCAGGGGCAGCGCCTCGGCGACCCGGTGCTCGACCAGGATCAGCGTGGTGTCGGCGTCCAGCGCGCCGGCCACCGCCGCCCGGATCAGCGCCGCGCCGGTCGGGTCGAGGTTGGCGGTCGGCTCGTCGAGCAGCAGCAACCCGGGCCGCAGCGCCAGCACCCCGGCCAGGGCGAGCCGTTGCTGCTCGCCGCCGGAGAGCGCGGCGGTGGGGCGGTCCCGGGGGTACGGGAAGCCGACCCGGATCAGCGCCTCGTCGACGCGGGGCCAGATCTCCCCGGCGGGGACCCCCCGGTTCTCCAGTCCGAACGCCACGTCGTCGCCGCTGCGGGCCATCACGAGCTGGGTCTGCGGGTCCTGGAAGACGATGCCCACCCGTTCCCGGCCCTTGCGGGGGTCGAGCCCGTCGATCTCGACGGTGCCCTCCTGCTCGCCCGAGTCCTCGGGCAGCAGCCCGGCCAGCGCGGCGAGCAGGGTGCTCTTGCCGGCCCCGGAGGGCCCCAGCAGCAGCACCCGCTCGCCGGCCTCGACGCGCAGGTCCACCCCGCGTACGGCCCACGCCCGTCGCCCGGCGTGCCGCCAACCTCATGATCGACCCCATTTCCGTGGTGCGGGTCAGATCGGGGCGCGGTCGCGGGCGGCGGGGAACCGGTCCAGGGCGCCCGTGGTGGCCAGGGCGCGGGTCAGGGCCCAGCCGCCGGCACCGGCGACGACGGTGGCGCTGACGATGGTGAGCAGGGCGTACGGGATCCGGTAGCTGCCCAGGGCGTACTCGCTGTTCCAGACGAAGAAGTCGAACAGCGCCGCGCCGAGGCCGGTCAGCGCGCCGGCGAGCAGCGCGGTGGGCAGCCGGAACGAGCGGTAGCGGAACGCGGCGAAGGCCAGCTCGGCGCCGAGTCCCTGGATCAGGCCCTGGACGATGGTGACGCCGCCCCACTCCGAGCCGAGCAGCGCGGAGACCGTCGCCGCCACCGCCTCGCAGAAGAGCGCCGCGCCGGGCTTGCGGATCACCAGGCCGCCGAGGACGGCCGGGACCAGCCACACGCCGTACATGATCGCCTGGCCGGCCGGGAAGAACGCGAACGCCGGGTCGACGGCCCGCCACAGCAGGCCCCAGGCCCAGAAGATGACGCCGAAGGCCACCGCGATCACCGCGGCGACGACGACGTCGACGGTGCGCCACCGGGTGGTGGTGTTGTTGTCTCGCATGATTGCTCCCAGTCCCGAACGAGAACCAGGAGAAGACGCACGCCGCGCCCGGATGTGCCGGACGTCGACGCGGCTGGAGGTCGACCGAACTCCCTGCGCTGGCATTACCCAGATCAGGTTCGAGGGTCTGCGGGCGGTGCCCGCACTCTCAGCGCTGTGCGCTCCCCTGTCGGATGTGAAGTTGTCGCGCCGACGCTAACACCTTTGAAGATCATCGGGCAAAGTGATCTTTCCGCAGCTCACCTGCGCGTTCGATCGACGCGGTCGATTCCGCCCCGGTACTCTCGGGCGGCCACTGGAGAACCGGCAGAGGGACACGTACGTGACATCCGAGGCTGAGCGCCGCGTGCCGGACGGGCCGCGTCCGGGCGCGGTGGGCGTGGCCGCCCCGGGCGTACGCGAGGAGACGCCGGCGGCGCCCCGCCGCCCGGAGCGGCGGATCGGGTCGGTGGAGGTGCTCGCCGGCCTGCTGATCCTGCTGATCGTCTTCCGCGAGCCGCTCGCCCGCGCCCTCTCCGCGCCCCGGTTGCAGACCTGGACCACCGTCTTCGTCTCGGTCATGGTGCAGGCGGTGCCGTTCCTGGTCTTCGGGGTGCTGCTCTCCGCGGTGATCGCGGTCTTCGTGCCCCGGTCGTTCTGGGCCCGGGCGCTGCCGCGCCATCCCGCGCTCGCGGTGCCGGTGGCCAGCGCGGCCGGCGTGGTGCTGCCCGGCTGCGAGTGCGGGGCGGTGCCGATCGCCGGCTCGCTGATCCGGCGCGGGGTCACCCCCGCCGCCGCCCTGGCGTTCCTGCTCGCCGCCCCGGCGATCAACCCGATCGTGCTCACCGCCACCGCGGTGGCCTTCCCCGACGACCCGGCGATGGTCCTCGGCCGGGCCGTCGCGAGCCTGGTCGTCGCGATGGCCATGGGCTGGCTGTGGCTGCGCCTCGGCCGGGCCGACTGGATCCGGCTGCCGCGCCGGCCGGAGCTGGACGACAGCTCGCGCGGGCGGGCGTTCTGGGGGGCGGTCCGGCACGACGTCACGCACGCCGGCGGGTTCCTGGTGATCGGCGCGGCGGCGGCGGCCACGATCAACGTCGTCGTGCCGGAGCGCTGGTTGCAGACCCTCGCCGACGACCCCGTGCTCTCGGTGCTCGCGCTGGCCGGGCTCGCGGTGCTGCTCTCGCTCTGCTCCGAGGCGGACGCCTTCGTCGCCGCCTCGCTGTCGCAGTTCTCGCTGACCTCCCGACTGGTCTTCCTGGTGGTGGGGCCGATGGTCGACCTCAAGCTCATCTCGATGCAGGCCGGGGTCTTCGGCCGGCGGTTCGCGCTGCGGTTCGCCCCGACCACCTTCGCGGTGGCCGTCGCGGTGGCCGTCGCGACCGGGGCGGTGCTGCTGTGAACCGGCAGGCGCAGGCGGTCGTCCTGCTGCTGCTCGGGGGCGCGGTGGTCCGGGCCAGCCTCACCGACCTGCACCTGCGCTACGTCAAGGAGGGGTTGCGGCCCTTCCTGATCGCCGCCGGCCTGCTGCTGGTGGCCGCCGCGGTGATGACCCTCTGGTACGAGCTGCGCCCGATCCTGCGGCGCACGCCCGCCGACCAGCACGACGCGCAGGACCACGACGACGCGCACGACCACGACGGGCACGGCCACCACGAGCCGCGGGTCGGCTGGCTGCTCATCCTGCCCGTGCTGGGCCTGCTGCTGGTCGCCCCGCCGGCCCTGGGCTCGTACGCGGCCGGCCAGGCCGGCACCGCCGTCACCACCCGGCAGCAGCCGTCCGACTACCCGCCGCTGCCCGACGGCGACCCGGTGCGGGTGGCGGTGCTCGACTACGCCTCCCGGGCCCTTTTCGACCGGGGCGCCTCGATCGGCGACCGCCGGGTCCAGCTGACCGGCTTCGTCACCACCGGTCCCGACGGCCGGCCGCTGCTGGCCCGGATGGTGCTCTCCTGCTGCGCCGCCGACGGGCGGCCGGTGAAGCTGGGCCTGACCGGCGCGGCCCCCGACCGGCTCGCCGACGACACCTGGATCGAGGTGACCGGCCGCTACAGCGACCGGATCGCCCGGGACCCGGTCAACGACGCCGAGATCCCCTACCTGGACGTGGAATCCTGGCGGCAGGTGCCCGCACCCCGGCAACAGTACGAGTGACCCGCGCCGACCGTGGGTAGGCTCACGATCATGCGGATCGAGGCCCGGGGGTTCACGTTCGACGTCCGCGTCGGCGGACCGGAGGGCGGCGCGCCCGTCCTGCTGCTGCACGGCTTCCCCCAGCACGGCGGGGAGTTCGACGACGTGGTGCCGGCGCTGCACGCCGCCGGCCTGCGCACGTACGCGCCGGACCAGCGCGGCTACTCGCCGGGCGCGCGACCCGAGGCGGTCGAGGCTTACCGGCTGCCGGAGCTGGTCGCCGACGCGGTGGGCCTGCTCGACGCGCTGGGCGTCGACGCGGCGCACCTGGTGGGGCACGACTGGGGCGCGATCGTGGCCTGGGCCGTCGCGGCCCACCATCCCGAGCGGGTCCGCACGCTGACCGCAGTCTCGGTGCCGCACCCCGGCGCGATGGTCTGGGCGCTGACCGAGGACGCGGGGCAGAAGGCGCGCTCGGCGTACATGACGCTGTTCCGCAAGCCGGGCAAGGCGGAGAAGGCGCTGCTCGTGCTGGGCGCGACCGGACTGCGCCGGATGCTGCACGGGGTCGGCGACGACGCGCGGGTGGCCGCGTACGCGGACCCGATGCGCGAGCCGGGCGCGCTGACCGCCGCGCTGAACTGGTACCGCGCCATGTCCCGCCGGGACCTGGCGGCCACCGGGCCGGTGGCGGTGCCGACCACGTTCGTGTGGAGCGGCCGCGACATCGCGATCGGCCGGACCGCCGCCGAGGCGTGCGCCGAGCACGTGACCGGCGACTACCGCTTCGTCGAGCTGCCCCGGGTGAGCCACTGGATCCCCGACGAGGCGCCCGCTCCGCTGGCCGAGGCGATCCTGGCCCGCGTGCACGACCCGGTGTGACCCTCCCCGCGACACCGCCCGGCGGACGCCGGGCCCCCACCCCGACGGAGGTACGACATGGACGGAGCAGACATGCCGGTGAGCGCCGAGGAGTTCCTGGCCGTGGTGACCGCCACGATGAACCGGGTGGCCCAGAGCCAACGCGAGGCGGTGGGGCGGGCCGCCGACCTGATCGCCGAGGCGGTACGCGCCGACGGCGTGGTCCAGGCGTTCGGCACGGGCCACTCCGAGGCGCTGGCCATGGAGATCGCCGGGCGGGCCGGCGGGCTGGTCCCGACGAACCGGATCGCCCTGCGGGACCTGGTGCTGCTCGGCGGCGCCCCGACGGACGTGCTCGGGCCGCTGCTGGAGCGCGACCCGTCGGTGGCGCACCGCCTCTACGAGCTGGCCCCGATCGGCCCCCGGGACGTCTTCGTGCTCGCCTCCAACTCCGGCGTGAACGGCGCGATGGTGGAATTCGCGTCGCTGGTCAAGGAGAAGGGCCACGGGCTGGTCGCGATCACCTCGGCGCAGCACTCCGGGCAGATGACCTCGCGCCACCCGTCGGGGCGCAAGCTCGCCGACTTCGCCGACGTGGTGCTCGACAACGGCGCCCCGTACGGCGACGCGACGCTGCCGCTGCCCGGCGGCGGCGCGGTCGGCGCGGTCTCGTCGATCACGGCGGCGCTGCTGGCGCAGCAGATCACGGTCGAGGTGGTGGCCCGGCTGCTGGCGGCGGGGGAGCGTCCCCCGGTCTACCTGTCGGCCAACATCGCCGGGGGCGACGAGCACAACAGCGCCCTGGAGGCCCGGTACGCCGGCCGGATCCGGCGCGGCTCCTGACCGGGCGGATCGGCGCGTCCGGCGGCGACGTGAGTCGGTTTCGCGCGTCGGCCGGTGGGGCATCAGCGATGCTGCCGCCGGCCGCCCCCGCCGGCAGTACCGTCTGACCGGAGGTAGCGCGTGTCCAAGGAAACCGAGAAGCAGCGCTGGCAGCGCAACTTCGCCGACCTGCTCCAGGAGTTGCGGGTCGCCCAGACCGGTGTGCAGATCCTCTTCGCCTTCCTCCTCACCCTGCCGTTCAGCAACGGCTTCACCCGCACCAGCGGCTTCCAGAAGGACGTCTACATCGTCGCGTTGCTGGCGGCGGCCGCCGCCACCGCGATGATCATTTCGCCGGTGGCCTTCCACCGCGCGCTGTTCCGGCAGGGCCGCAAGCCGGAGCTGGTCCGGTTCGCCCACCGGATGGCCAGCGGCGGCCTCGCCTTCATGCTGATCTCGATGGTCAGCGCGGTCCTGCTGATCACCGACTTCGTGCTGGACCGGAGCATCGCCCTGGTGCTCAGCGGACTCACGGGGCTCTGGTTCCTCACCTTCTGGGTGTTCCTGCCGTTCTCCCGGCGCAACTGGGGCGACGACGACAGCGACGACGAGGACGACGAGCCACGGTCCCTCGGCGACTGACCGAAGTCGACGCGACTCGATATTTACCGAACGCTACCCCTGGGTAACCCCCGGGGGTAGCGTGCTGTTGTCGAGCACGTTGACGCATCCGGACCGAGGTTCGAGGGGGCCGCCGTGACCGCGACACAGAACAGCCGACCCGCGCCCGACGAATCAGGCGCCGACCAGCCGGCGCCGACCGCCGCCGACGGCCCGCCGACCGCCGCCGACGGCCCGCCGACCGCCGCCGACGGCCCGCCGACCGCCGCC
>NZ_JBPQTK010000174.1:0-10243 GCF_051386315.1 Micromonospora sp. URMC 107 | reverse complement strand
GACGGGAGGGGTGTCGGGGAGGCCCCCGGGGTGGTCCCGCCACCTCCCCTGAGCAGGTCGTCGACGACCCGTCCGACGCCGTCGAGCAGGTCACCGACCGGCCCGCCGGAGGCCGTCGGCGTCGGCGCGGGAGCGAGCGCCAGGGTCAGGGCGAGCGCGGCCACGACACGCATGGTTCACCTCGGAAGGGGTCGGTGTGCCAGGCACCGTACCGCACTGCGGGTGGTCGCCGCGTGACGCCCCGGCGACCCGACCGGCAACGACGTACGGGGGACGCCGCGCGTGGCGTCCCCCGTACCGGGTGGGTCAGACCGGCAGGCCGCCGACCTGGGTGTTGATCCAGGACCGGATGGACGGCAGGTCCACGTAGATGGACGGGCCGGTGGCGCAGGTGGAGTTGTTGTTGCCGGCCCGGCTGGTGGCGCCGATCAGGGCCCACGCCCCGTTGATCTGGCGCACCTGCGGGCCGCCCGAGTCGCCGTAGCAGGCGCCCGAGTTGCCGTTGGTGTTGTTGGTGCAGATCTCGTACGGGCCGTTGATGCCGAGGCAGCGGCTGTCCGACACGATCGAGGTGTCCAGCTCGTGCGCGACGGTCGGGGCGCTGCCGCAGCCGCGCGGGGCACAGGTCTGGCCCCAGCCGATGATCCGGGTGGCGGTGCCGACCGCCCCGGAGGTGCTCGGGATCGGCGCCGGGGCGTAGCTGACCGAGCTGGACAGCTGCAGCAGCTTCACGTCGACGCTCGGGTGGTTCACCGCCCGGATCACGGAGACGACGGTGCCGCCGCTGTTGCGGTAGATGCTGCCCACCCGCACCGAGGACGGAGTCCCGCAGTGCTTGGCGGTGACCGCCCAGTTCGCCTTGATCAGCGTGCCGGTGCAGCCGGAGACGTACACCATCCACGGGTAGTTCTCGGTGGCCGGCCGGCCACCGACCACGAGCGGTCCGACGTCACCCGCGTCGTCGTTCCAGGTGTACGTCGCGGCCGGCACCGCCGACGCGGCCAGGCCGCCGGCGAAGAGCGAGTTGACCCGCGAGGCCTCGGTGGAGTTCGGGTACGCGTTGCGGCAGGAGATCGGCGCGCTGCTGCCGGACATCAGGTCGGTGCAGAGCCCGGTACGCCGGTCGGGCAGGCCGAGGATGTGGCCGAGCTCGTGGCTGGCGATGCGGGTGCGGTCGTACCCCTGGTTGACGGCGGTCCAGCCCATCCAGATCAGGCCGGAGCCGAGCCCGGTGACCTGGGCGCGCGGCCAGCCGCTGTCGACGTAGATGGTGACGTTGCCCGGCGTGCGGGCAACCAGCTGGACGTTGCTGACCCGGCTGTTCCAGATGGCTGCGGCCTGGTCGAAGTTCGTGCGGAACTCGCCAGCCCGGCTGGCGTCGTAGTAGACGGTCCGGGCGGCGGACGCGCCCGGGTCGGCGGACGCGCTCGTGTCGGTGGCGGCCTGCATTCCGGTTGCGGCCAGCACCGCCGCCAGCGCGGCGGTCGCCGCGTGCAGCAGTTGTCGTCGGAACATACACGCACTCCCTGAGTTGTCCGGCGGCGTGCCACCGCCGGTCATCGATGTACGTGAATGCTAGATCGAGGGTCGCCGATATACGGCATAACGGAATCGTCATACCGACGCTCAGTCGGCACGCCCGCGCCGCCACGGGGCGATCGACGCCGGACGGACCGGATCGGCACGCCCCACGGCGGGGGGCGCGAAACACGAGCGGATCGCGCGGCCCGGCGCCGGAGACGCATCAGCCCGGCCCGGCGTTCATCCGGTCGACGGTCCAGCAGCCCGCCTGGACGGGCGGGTGGCCCGGCGGATGTCGCCGGCCGCCAGGGCGAACAGCGCGAGCGCGCCGGCGAGGGCCACGTCCACCCCGATCACGAATCCCCGCTCCGACCCGGCCGGCGCCACGGCCACGCCGACGGCGAGCGCCACCGCCGCCGCGAGCGCCATGCCCAGGCGGGCCGACGTCTCACACCGCACGGCTCCCCGGCCCACCGGCGGCCGTCCCGCCACGAGGCCGGCACGCAGCCGCCACGCGGCGGCGGCGATGAGCAACGCGCCGAGCGCCCCGGCGGCCCCGATCAGCAGCCACGGCAGGGCGAACGCCCCCGCGCGCCGGGCGGGCGACGACACGCCGATCGCCGCGAGCAGCGCGAACCCGACCGACAGCGCGACGTGGACGAGGGCCACCCGCCACAGGCGACGGCGCAGCTCACCCAACTCGGTGACGAGCATCGACACGGCTGCCCCCTTCCCGGGCCCACCTCGCATCGTGCCACGTCACGCCCCGTCGCCCAAGGAGGCGACCGGACGCCACCCCGTTTGACAGGCAATCGACGTACTGCTATTTGTTAATACAGTTTCCTAAAGCGCGCGGCGGTCGCCAGGCCGAGCCGCCGCGACGGAGGCCCACCGACCGGAGGCGGCGCGCCGCCACTCCCCCACCGAGGAGCGCCATGCCTCGCAAGCGGACAGTCGCCCAGCTCTCGGGCGCCCTCGTGGTCACCGTCGCCGCGATCGGCTACGGCCTACCCTCGGCCAGCGCCGCGGCGGCCGGGCCGATCACGGGCCTCGGCGGGAAGTGCGTCGACGTCGCCGGGGCCAACACCGCCAACGGCACGCCGGTCCAGCTCTGGGACTGCAACGGCACCGCGGCCCAGGTGTGGACGGTCGGCAACGCCGACGGCTCGGTCCGCGCGCTCGGCAAGTGCCTGGACGTCACCGCCGCGTCGACCGCCGACGGCGCCAAGGTGCAGCTGTACGACTGCAACGGCACCGGCGCGCAGAGGTGGACCGCCAGCAACGGCGCGCTGGTCAACACCGGCTCGGGCAAGTGCCTCGACGTCACGGACTGGAGCACCGCCAACGGCGCCCGGTTGCAGATCTGGAGCTGCGCCGGCACCGCCAACCAGCGGTGGACGCTGCCCGGCGGGGGCGCCACGCCCACCCCGTCGGTCCCGGCCGGCGCTCCCCTCGACGACCCGGCCAAGAAGGACGTCGCCATGCAGCTCGTCTCGGCGGCCGAGAACTCCTCGCTCGACTGGCGCGCGCAGTTCTCCTACATCGAGGACATCGGCGACGGGCGGGGCTACACCGCCGGCATCATCGGCTTCTGCTCCGGCACCGGCGACATGCTCGAACTGGTGGAGGCGTACACGCGGACGAAGCCCGGCAACGTGCTGGCCGGCTACCTGCCGGCGCTGCGCGCCGTCAACGGCAGCGACTCGCACGCCGGCCTCGACCCGTACTTCCCCCGCGACTGGCGCACCGCCGCCGCCGATCCCGTGTTCCGGGCCGCCCAGGAGGCCGAGCGGGACCGCGTGTACTTCAACCCGTCCGTCCGCGACGGCAAGGCCGACGGGGTGCGGGCGCTCGGCCAGTTCGCGTACTACGACGCGGCGGTGATGCACGGCTACGAGGGCATGCGGGCGATTCGCAGCCGCGGCCTGGCCCGGGCGAAGCCCCCGGCCCAGGGCGGCGACGAGCGGACCTGGCTGCACGCCTTCCTCGACGAGCGGGTCGCCGAGATGAGGAAGGAACCCGCCCACTCGGACACCTCCCGCGTGGACACCGCGCAGCGGGTCTTCCTCAACAACGGCAACTTCGACCTGAACACGCCGCTGGTGTTCGCCGTCTACGGCGACCAGTACCGCATCGGCTGACGCCCCCGCTCACGACCGTCACGCGACCCCGGCGGGGGCGCCGGTCTCCCGCAGCCGGCCGTCGGCGAGGCGCAGCCAGCGGTCCACGCCGATCGCCGCGAGGAACCGCTCGTCGTGGCTGATCACCACGAACGCGCCCTCGTACGCGTCGAGCGCGCTCTCCAGCTGGGCGACGCTGACCAGGTCCAGGTTGTTGGTCGGCTCGTCCAGCAGGAGCAGCTGCGGCGCCGGTTCGGCGAACAGCACGCAGGCGAGGGTGGCGCGGAGCCGCTCGCCGCCGGAGAGCGCCCCGACCGGGAGGTGGGCGCGGGCGCCCCGGAACAGGAAGCGGGCGAGCAGGGTCATCCGCTGCGCCTCCGGCATCGCGGGCGCGTACGCGGCCAGGTTCTCCGCCACCGTGCGGTCGAGGTCGAGCAGGTCCAGCCGCTGGGACAGGTACGCGATCCGGCCGTCGGCCCGCCTGATCCGGCCCTGTGCCGGCTGCACCTCGCCGTCGAGCACGCGCAGCAGGGTGGACTTGCCGGCGCCGTTCGGGCCGGTGAGCGCGATCCGCTCGGGCCCCCGGATCGTGAGGTCCACGCCGTCACCGGCGAACAGGGCGCGCTCGCCGTAGCGGACCTGCACGCCCTCGCCGTGGAAGACCGTGCGCCCGGCCGGAAGGTTGGTGCCGGGCAGTTCCAGCGTGATCCGCTGCTCCTCGCGCAGGGCGCGGCCCGCCTCGTCGAGCCGGGCCCGGGCGTCGCTGACCCGCGCCGCGTGCGTCTCGTTCGACCGGCCCGCCGACTCCTGGGCGCCCCGCTTCATCGTGCCGGCGAAGATCTTCGGCAGGCCGGCGCTCCTGAGGTTGCGGGCGGCGTTGCCGGCCCGGCGCTCGGCCCGCTCGCGCGCCTGCTGCATCTCCCGCTTCTCCCGCTTGACCTCCTGCTCGGCGTGGCGGACGTTCTTCTCCGCGACCTCCCGCTCGGCGCGCACCGCCTCCTCGTACTCGGTGAAGTTCCCGCCGTAGGAGCGGATCTCGCTGCGGTCGAGTTCGAGGATGCGGTCCATCCGGTCCAGCAGCGCCCGGTCGTGGCTGACCAGCAGCAGGCAACCCGTCCAGTCCTCCAGCGCGGCGTGGAGCCTGCGGCGGGCGTCCAGGTCCAGGTTGTTCGTGGGCTCGTCGAGGAGCAGGACGTCGGGCCGCCGCAGCAGTTGCGCCGCCAGGCCGAGCGAGACGACCTGGCCGCCGCTGAGGGTGTGCAGGGGCCGGCTGAGGGCCACGTCGTCGAGGCCGAGCCGGTCCAGCTGGGCGCGGGTGCGCTCCTCGACGTCCCAGTCGTTGCCGATCGTGGTGAAGTGCTCCTCGGCGGCGTCCCCGGACTCGATGGCGTGCAGCGCGCCGAGCACCGGCGCGATCCCCATGACCTCGGCCACCGTCAGGTCGCCGGCCAGCGGAAGGCTCTGCGGCAGGTAGCCGAGCACCCCGTCGACGGTCACGGAGCCGCCGGTGGGCCGGTGCTCCCCGGCGATCAGCTTGAGCAGCGTGGTCTTGCCGGCGCCGTTCGGCGCGACGAGGCCGGTGCGGCCGGCGCCCACGGTGAACGACAGCTCCTCGAAGACCGGGGTGTCGTCCGGCCAGGAGAAGGAGAGGCGCGAACAGATGATGAACGCATCGGACATGCGGAAACCCTCGGGGTGACGCGGGCGCGCCGGGCGCCCTGGGACGGGACTCGGGGAACGACGGCCCGTGGCCACGACGGCGGCGGTCGCACGCCTGCCGGTGGCCGGGCACTTCCGGTGTCACCCGGAGATGTCGTCGTCACCCGCCACGTCTGGTCTCCCTCTTCCGATCACTCGCGCCCATCCTAACAGCGCGGGCCCGCTGCGACGGGCACGCGCTACGCCGGCGACGGCGTCAGAGGCCCGCGCACGGGTCGTCGCCCAGCGAGCAGTCCTCGGGCGCCCTGGTGAGCTGGTCGACGTCGCGGACGGCGAACGTGAAGGTCCGCGAGCGGCCGGCCGGCACGGGCGGCCCGGTGAAGGTGACGACCTGCCCGTCCTGGCGCCACTCGGCCCCGCTGACGTCGGTGAGGGTGCCGCCCTCGGCCAGCGTGACGACCACCCGCCAGCCGTTCACCGCCGCGCTGCCGGGATTGTCGACGACCACCTCGCCCGTGTAGCCGAACAGCCGCGTCGACACGGTCTCGTAGCGGGCGGTCGCGGCGGGGGCCGACGGCGCGCTCGAGGTGGGCGTACGCGACGGCGTCGCCGAGGGGGTCGCCGAGGGCGTCCGGCTGGGGCGGGAGGGGGTCGGCGTGGCGCTCCGCGTGGGGCGGGCGGAGGGAGTCGGCCGCGCCGTACGGCTCGCGGTGGTCGTGGCGGTCGGCGACGTCGCCGGAACGGGGCCGGCGACGGGGTCCGGCTCGGCCGGCAGCACCGCCCACACCGCGGCCCCGGCGGCCAGCACGACGCCGGCCAGCCCCGCGACCAGCAGCGGCCAGCGGTGACGGCCGACTGGTGCCGGCTCGTCGCCGACCGCCTCGGTCACCGGCATCTCGGCGGTCATCCCGGCCTCGCCCCGCCGCAGGTCGACCTGTCGGAAGGCCAGCCAGTCGAGGATCGCCGGCAGCCGTCCCGTCAACGCCTGCCGGTACGACTCCTCGCGGCGCTCGCGCTGCTCGTCGGACCAGCTGCCGTGCTCCAGCACCTCGCGGACCGACAGCCGGCACCCCTCGGCGGTGAGGACGACGGCACAGGTCAGCCGGCTGCGCCGGCCACCCTCGAGGCACCGCAACGCGATGAGCTCCGGCTCCCGCCGGTCGGTCACCTCCGCGTCGACGGCGGCGTCGAACCCGGGCAGTCCCGCCGTGAACAGCAGCAGCCGGCCGCGCGCCCCGGCCATCGGCTCGACCTCGGTGAACCACCGGGCGAGCAGCGCGCGATCCGTCAATGCGTGCCACACCCGGTCCGCCGGGTGGAACAGGTCGACCTGTACGTCGATCTCGGTCACGGCGAGACTCTACGGGTATCGATCGCGGGCCGACCCAAACGGGGGGACTCCCACCGCGCGGGGCCGGCGCCGCGCGGGCCGCCGGGGCGCACGAGCGGCGCCCGCCCCTCCCGGGCGTCGGTCGGCGGTCATCCCTTCACGCAGACCACCTGCTTGAGGTGCGCCACCACCTCGACCAGGTCCTCCTGCTGCGCCATCACCTGGGTGATGTCCTTGTACGCGCCGGGGATCTCGTCGACCACCCCGGCGTCCTTGCGGCACTCCACGCCGGCGGTCTGCGCGGCCAGGTCGGCGGTGCTGTACGTCCGCTTGGCCTGCGCCCGCGACATCCGCCGCCCCGCCCCGTGCGACGCCGAGCAGTACGCGTCCGGGTTTCCCTTGCCCCGCACGACGTACGAGCCGGTGCCCATCGACCCCGGGATGATGCCCAGGTCCCCCCGACCGGCCCGGATCGCGCCCTTGCGGGTGACCAGCACGTCGACGCCGTCGTAGCGCTCCTCCGCCACGTAGTTGTGGTGGCAGCTGATCGGCTCGTCGTAGCTCACCTGCGGGAACTGCTCCCGCACCACCTGGCAGAGCAGGGCGAGCATGACCGCCCGGTTGCGCCGCGCGTACTCCTGCGCCCACCACAGGTCCCGGCGGTAGGCGTCCATCTCCGGCGTGCCGGCGAGGAACACCGCGAGGTCCCGGTCGGGCAGGTCGGTGTTGTGCGGCAGCCGCCGGGCGACCGCGATGTGCCGCTCCGCCAGCTCCTTGCCGATGTTGCGGGAGCCGGAGTGCAGCATCAGCCACACCCGTCCCTCGTCGGCGCCGCCCTGCTCCAGGCAGACCTCGATGAAGTGGTTGCCGCCGCCGAGGGTGCCCATCTGCCGCTGGGCCCGCGTCTCCAGCTGCGCCACCCGCCGGTCGAGGTCGGCGAACCTGCGCCAGAAGTCGTCCCAGCCGGCCTGCTCCAGGCCACGGACCCGGCGCGGGTCGACCGGCTTCTCCCGCTGGTGGAACCCGACCGGGATCGTGGCCTCGATCGCCGAGCGCAGCCCGGCCAGGTCGTCCGGGAGGTCGGCGGCGCTCAGCGAGGTGCGGACCGCCGACATGCCGCAGCCGATGTCGACGCCCACCGCCGCCGGCGAGACGGCCTGCCGCATCGCGATGACCGAGCCGACCGTCGCGCCCTTGCCGAAGTGCACGTCGGGCATGACCGCGACACCCTCCACCCACGGCAGGGCGCCGATGTTGCGCAGCTGCTGGGCGGCCTGCGGCTCGATGCCGTACGGGTCGGTCCAGACCCGGACCGGCGCGCGGGTGCCCGCGAGCGGGGTGTAACTCATCGTCGTCTCCTCGTGTCGTCGGCTGGTCGTCGCCGTCGCGGCGGGACCGGAAAGGATCGACGGCCGCCCGGGAATCGAACCCGGCGGGAGCGACCTGCACGGCCGCTCCGCGCCCAGCGCGCGGCCGGCCCGCCGGGTGGCCCGACGGGACGGGAAGGGTGGCGATCGGGTGGACGAGAAAGCCGCCCGGTCCCCGGTGGGGTGGGCGGCTGCGCGTACGCGCTGGCGCTAGACGCGCCGCCACCCCGGCTGCCGCCCCTGCTCGGGACGGTGCTGCCCGCGAGATCGTCCGCCTGTGGGCAGCGGGGCACCCCCGCGCGGCGTCGGCCACGCGGCGTCGGTGCGGGTGCGCTGCGACACGGCGTACTCCCCTGGGTCGTTCGGCTGACCTTGCGTCGATGACGGTAGGCGGGTCGGGACGGTGACCGCAACGGATATCCACGGAACCGTTCGGCCGGCACCGAACCGTCCGGCCGATACCGTTCCGCCCCGACGACGTGGGCAGGAGGGGCTCCGATGCGGCTCAAGCGGTGGGTGGCGGAACGGTATCGGCAGGTCAACGGCGACCATCCGATGACGGCGGCGGACGACGCGTACGTGAGCGCGCAGTTCGCGGTGCTCGACGAGCTGTGCGCCGCGCACGGGTGCGACGCGGACGACGTACGCCGGCTGATGCTCGACCGGCGGCTTCCGTTGCCGGGATACCTGCGCTCCGACGGCGCGGAGATGGTGCCCGTGGACCTGCTCGCGCTCGCCGAGCGGGCCGGCGGGACGGACGCGCTGAAGGCGTGGTTCACCGGCCACTGGGCCGAAAAGGGCGTCGGCGCCGCGGAGTGGGACGCCTATCTCAGCGGCCGGTACGTCTGCCTGCGGTCGGTCACCCCGACCACGATCCGGCGCAAGGACGAGCTGGTGGCCGCCGTCCGGGCGGCGCTGGCGGACCTCGACGCCGACCCGACCGACGCCGGCGCGGCGCTGCGGCTGTCCGCTCTGGTCGACGAACTGGACGCCCTGATGCCGGCGTTCAGCCCGTACGACCGGCTGCGCTTCGGCGGCCCGACCTCCCGCGACACCTACGTCGACGCGGTGCGGGCCCGCCTGCGTCACCGCCCCTGACGGCACGACATCGAGGTGGCGGCCGCCGAGGCGCGCCGCCGCGCGACGAGGGCTGTCACCGGCGCGGTGGAAACGACATCCGCGCCACAGCGGCTTCCCTATCCTTCCCTTTCTGGACTAGGTTAGGGAGCGATGAGTGAGGAAATGTATTCGGTCGAGCAGGTGGCGGAGCGGCTGGGCCTGCACGTGCGCACCGTGCGCGGCTACATCCGCGCCGGCCGGCTCCGGGCGGTGCGGATCGGCAAGCAGTACCGGATCGCCCGCGCCGACCTCGACGCGCTGACCGGCCGGCCGGCACCCGCCGACGGCGTCGGCGGCGCGGCGGTGGAGGTGTCGAGCATCCTGCAGATCGACGGCGTCGACCGGGCCGCGGCCGACCGGCTGGCCACGCTCGTCCTGGCCGCGGCGAACAGCACCCACGACCACCCCGCGCACCCGCTGCGCATCCAGACCGTCCACGACGAGGAGCGGAACCGCATGAAGATCGTGATCCTGGGCGGCGCCTCGGCCACCGCCGACGTGCTACGCCTGGTCGACGCCGTGCTCGACGGCGACAATGGTCTGCTCACCGGGGAGGCCGACGGTGCCTGACGTCATCCAGGAACGGGCCGGGGTGCCGGTGCTGGTGTGCGACCCGGCCGGCCCGCCGGTGGTCACCGAGCAGGACGCGCTGGACCTGATCGGCTCGGCCTTCCTCGGCGCCCAGCTGGTCGCCGTGCCGGCGAGCCGGCTCGATGCCTCCTTCTTCTCCCTCGGCACCCGCTTCGCCGGCGACGTCATGCAGAAGTTCGTCAACTACCGGATCCGCCTGGTCGTCGTGGGCGACATCAGCCGACACCTCGCGGCCAGCTCGGCCCTGCGCGCCCTCGTGCAGGAGTCGAACCGGTCCGGCCACGTGTGGTTCGTCCCCGACCTCGACGCCCTCGACGCCCGGCTGGCGGCGGCGCGACCCGGCGGGACCGGGCCCGGGGCGCAGGGGGTGCCGACGCGCGGCTGACCGTCCCGGGATTGCCGGGCGGCGGGGCGGGTAACCGGCGCGGATGAGGCCGGACGCCGAGCCGGTGGACGTCGACGAGCCGCTGGCCGTCGACGGCCCCCCCGCGCCGCACGACGCCAGCGGCGAGCGGGTGCCGACCCGCGACCTGGCC
>NZ_JBPQTK010000173.1:0-10292 GCF_051386315.1 Micromonospora sp. URMC 107 | reverse complement strand
CTGGCTGGCCGTGCTGGCGGCGGGCGCGGTGACGGTGTTCGCCACGGCGGTGCGGCGGTGGCCCAGATGGCCCGGAAGGCTGCCGCCTCGCCGGCCAGCCAGCGTTCGATCTGCTCGGGTCGGGCGTCGGCGGGCATGCGGTGGGCCTCGCCCCGACGGACGTCGACCAGGACCGGCTCGGCGTGCGGGAGCACCGCGTCCATGTGCCGGGCCATCAGGTGCAGGGCGGCGAGCGTCGCCTCCTCGCTGGGCGGCGCCTCGTCGAAGTGCAGTCGGACGGCCTCGACGCGGCCGTCGGCGTGGCGTACGCCGAACTGGGGGTTGACCTTGACGGGCAGGTCACCGAGCATCGCGAGCGCGTCGCGGGTCTGGGCGAGGTCGACCTCCCTCGGTTCGCCGAGGGAGCGCAGCCAGGCCGTCGCGCCGGGGACGAGGGCCTGGTAGAGCGGTCGCCAGCGGGGCTTGACCACGTCGACCACCTGGTCGAGGTGGGTGCCGCCGGTGTGGAAGGCGATGTCGGCCTTGAGCGCCTTGACGAACTGGCCGTGCGGGTTGAAGCCGGAGCGGCTGGCCCGCTGCTTGCGCAGGCCCCCGACGAAGGTGGCCTTCGTCGGGCCGGTGCGGTCGACGTAGCGGGTGAAGCCGAGCAGGGTGGCGTAGGGGGTGGGTGGGGCGGAGGCGGGCGTGGTCACGGGCGTCCTCCCAGGTCAGGACCTCGATTAGTACACACATTCTAATCGACGGGTGTGACAACTCCCAGGGTTTCTCGGGGGGCGTTCGTGCCCGGCCGCGCGTAGGGCCGGGCCGGGCTGCGGCACCCCGTGGAGGTCCCCGCGGCGCGGCGACGGGGACGCCCGGACGGGGCGGAGGACGCTTCCGCGTGGCGGACGGCGCGGGACGCTTCCGCGTGGCGGACGGCGCGGGAGCTCGTTCAGGGCGTCCGGGCCGTCTCGGGGTGCCGTCGCCGGCGTGCGCGGTGCCGCGCCGGCGTATTGGCGAATTCCGTCCCACGCCCGTGCGGCGCGGCGGCGAACCGCCCTGAGAATGGCGGCGCTCTCGCCGGCGTTCGAGCCGGCCCGCCGATAAGGGTGGAGAGTTCTCGTTCCCCGGTCGCGTCCGAGGCCGCGGAACTCCTGGTGGGCCGGCGGTGCCGCCGTGAGCGGCGCGTTCCGCGAAGGAATTTCCGCCACCGCAAACGACGAAGGGAAAGGAGAACCCTCTCCTTTCCCTTTTCAACATATAGCGCACCGGGGGGCTTGCGGCAAGACCCGGGTCGTGCCGCAGAATCACCGGCCGAGGCCAGGACCGGCGGAAATGGACCTCGCGAAATGCGCGTGCCGGCGTCGTGGATCGCGCGGGAACGCCGGCCCACTGGTGGCACTCGCGGTGCGGCCGAGGGCGCTCGGCGCAACGGCGCGGGTGCGCGCGCCGCCGCGCGAGGAGTACGCGCGGCGACTGCCCGGCGTCGGCGTGCCGGGCACGCACGCGCCAGCGCCGAGCCAGGACTGAGAACAAGATCGGAGCCGAGGCCGTGAACCCACCGACCACCAGCGCGTTCGACCTTCCCGAGCGCCTCTCCGCCAAGGCCGACCCGTCGCTGATCGCCGGCGACGAGCAGCACTTCGCGGCCATCGCGGAGAGCCTCGAACGGTTGACCACCGACCTGTCCGACCGCCTCGACGCCGAGCGCAGGGCGCCCGGCGGCAAGGGCCGGCAGGCGGTGGACCGGGACACGGAGATCCGTCGGCTGACCGCCCGCCTGCGCACCCTGCGTCGCTTCGGCGTGGACCTGTGCCTCGGACACATGGTCGGCGCGGACGACCCCGAGCCCGTGTACGTCGGACGACGTGGCCTCACGGACGGCGCGGGTCGTCGGCTGCTGCTCGACTGGCGCTCGCCCGCGGCCGAGCCCTTCTTCGGCGCGACCCACGCCAACCCGATGGGTCTAGCCAGCCGCCGCAGGTACCGCTGGACCCGCGGCCGGATCACCGACTACTGGGACGAGGTGTTCACCCCGGACGGGTTCACCGGGCACGCCGCCTCGCTCGACGACCAGTCCGCCTTCATCGCCAGCCTGGGCGGCAGCCGGTCGACCCGGATGCGGGACGTGCTCGGCACCATCCAGGCCGACCAGGACGCCATCATCCGCGCGGGGTCCCGCGGCGCTCTCGTCGTCGACGGCGGTCCGGGTACGGGGAAGACCGTCGTCGCCCTGCACCGCACCGCCTACCTCCTCTACGCCGACCCTCGCCTCGGTCACCGCCGGGGCGGCGTGCTGTTCGTCGGTCCCCACCAGCCCTACCTGAGCTACGTCGCCGACGTCCTGCCCAGCCTCGGCGAGGAGGAGGTGCAGACCTGCACCCTGCGGGACCTCGTGCCCGAGGGCGCCGCGGCGACCGTCGAGACCGACCCGGACGTGGCCCTCCTGAAGTCGTCCGCGGACCTGGTGCGGGCGATCGAGGCGGCCGTCAGGTTCTACGAGGAGCCGCCGGCCAAGGGCATGACGGTCACGACCGACGAGTCCGACATCTGGCTGAGCGCCGACGACTGGGCCGAGGCGTTCGAGGCGCCGGGGCCCGGCACCCCGCACAACGAGGCGCGCGACGAGGTCTGGGCGGAACTGCTGACCATCCTGACGGAGAAGTACGACGGCGACGAGCCGGACGACCTGGTCCGCAGGTCGCTGCCGCGCAACACGGAGCTGCGCACGGCCTTCAACCGCGCCTGGCCGCTGCTCGACGCGCCCACCCTCGTCGCGGACCTGTGGTCGGTGCCCGCCTACCTGCGCAGGTGCGCTCCGTGGCTCGGCCCCGACGAGGTCCGGAAGCTGCAGCGCGACGACGCCCGCGCCTGGACGGTGTCCGACCTGCCGCTGCTGGACGCGGCTCGGCAGCGGCTCGGCGACCCGGAGGCGTCCGGGCGTCGGCGCCGGCATGACGCCTTCGTCGCCACCGAACGCGCGCGCCTGGCCACGGTCGTCGACGAACTGATCCAGGCCGACGCCTACGACGACGGTGAAGGGCTGCTGACGATGCTGCACCAGCAGGACCTGCGGGACGCCCTGGTCGACGAGGCCGCACTGCCCGACGTCGACCCGGACCTGCTCGCCGGCCCGTTCGCGCACATCGTCGTGGACGAGGCCCAGGAACTGACCGACGCGGAGTGGCAGATGTTGCTGCTCCGCTGCCCGTCCCGGAGCTTCACCATCGTGGGGGACCGCGCCCAGGCCAGGAACGGGTTCACCGAGTCGTGGCGGGAACGGCTCGAGCGGATCGGGCTCGACCGGATCGACCTGGCCTCCCTGAGCGTCAACTACCGGACGCCGGAAGAGATCATGGCCGAGGCCGAGCCGGTCATCCGGGCCGCGCTCCCGGACGCCAACGTGCCGACCTCCATCCGCGGCAGCGGCGTTCCCGTCGTACGCGGAACCGCTGCTGACCTCGGCTCGATCCTCGACACCTGGCTCGCCGCGCACGCCGACGGGATCGCCTGCGTCATCGGCGACCCCACCTTCGAGCCGACGTCCCGCGTCCGGTCGCTGACCCCGGAGCTGTCGAAGGGGCTCGAGTTCGACCTGGTCGTCCTCGTCGACCCGGAGGCGTTCGGCGAGGGACTCCAGGGGGCGGTCGACCGCTACGTCGCGATGACCCGGGCGACCCGGCAACTCGTCATCCTCACCGCCTCCTGACGGCGCGACCCTGCCCGGGGCGGGCGCCGGGACGCCCAGCGTCGGCGGTGTCACACCTCCGGGCGGCCGGCATCGCGTCGTCGCAGGAGGAGCCCGACGGCGACGGCGCAGAGGCCGCCGAAGCACCCGAGCGCCGTCGCGACGACGTGCAACGCGGTGGTGAAGCCGTCGCCGGCGAGGTGCCCGCCGCTGAGGACGGCGAGGGCGGAGCCGACAACCGCGAGCGCGACGGTCTCGGTGACCAGCCGGCCGGTGTTGAACAGCCCGGCCACGGCGCCGGCCTGGCGGACGGGTGCGCTGGAGATGGCGAGTCCGTCGATCACGCCTGTGGTGGCGCCGACACCGGCCCCGATCAGCAGCAGCGGCAACAGGAGGGACCGGGGCGTGCTGTCGGGGCCGATGGTGGTGAGGGCGAAGACGCCCACCGCGCTGAGGGCGATCGCCCCGACCGACAGCAGGCGGGGCGAGCGCCGCGCGACCGCCGCCCCGACCGGGGGCAGGACGACCGAGGGCAGGGTGAGCATGAGCATCCAGAGCCCGGCCCGCCCGGCGTCGAGGCCGGCGACGTCGATGAGGTAGGAGGGCAGGTAGACCAGGAGGGGGACGAGCAGCCCCATCATGGTCGCGGCGACCAGCGAGTACCCGACGAAGCGCCGGTCGCGCAGGAGGCCGAGGTCGAACATCGGGTCGGTGCCGCGCCTCTCGACCCGTACGAACCCGATCCCGCAGACCACGAGGGCCAGGAGCGCGGCGATCACCGACGGGTGCGCGGCGCCCAGGGCGGGTGTCTCGACGAAGGCCCAGATGAGGAGCGCGAGCGCGGCGGTGAACAGCGTGCCGCCGGCCCAGTCGATCCTCCTGCCGGCACCGGGCAGGGCGGGCAGGAAGGGGCACGACAGCAGCACGACTCCCGCCAGCGCGGCGGGGACCGCGAAGACGGCCCGCCACCCGAGCGCGTCCACGAGCAGGCCGGAGACGGTGGGCCCGAACGCGAGGCCGACGCCGAGGACCGCGCCGAGCGCGCCGAACACCCGGGCCCGGGCCGGCCCGGCGAAGGTCGCGGCGAGGATCGACTGACCGGTCGCCGTCGCCGCTGCCGCCCCGGTGCCGGCGAGGAGGCGGGCGAGGTTCAGCACCGTGGCGTCCCGGGCGAGCACGCACGCCACGCTGCCGGCGAAGAACACCGCGACCCCGGCGGCGAAGAGGCGGCGCTTGCCGAGCAGGTCGGCGAGCGAGCCGCCGAAGGCCAGGAACGCCGCGAAGCAGAGGTTGTAGCCGTTGACGACCCACTGCGCGGTCGTGAGCGACGTGTCGAGGTCGTGCTGGATGCCGGGCAGCGCGACGGACGCCCCGGTGATCGTCAGCGGAAACGACAGCGACGACAACAGCACCGCGGTCAGGGTGAGGCGCGCGTTCACCGCGACCACCGACCCGGGCCGGCGACGGTCGGGAGGAGACGAGGGCAGGGGGCGTCACAGGGAACGGGACAGGTGGATGTGGAACTGTGCACGAAGGGCTCCGGATGTCGCATGCGGAGCCGGGCAGCCCGGACGGCCACACCGGCGAAGGGTCGCTGATGCGGCGGAGCGGAAACGCAGAGCGTTCGGGAGTCTGGGGTTTCGCGCCGCCGCTACGGGCGGCGCACCCTGTCCGAGGCGGGCACGGGGTCAACCTAGTCCAGGGCGGTCCGCCCCGGCAACGCGATACCTCCCCGCGGGCACCGGAGCGCCGTGGCGGGTCGGCCGGAGCCGGCCCCGCCGCGGCCGTGGTGCTTAGAGCTGGCCGACCGAGGTGATCCGGACGACCGCCGCGCCCGCCTCGTCGGAGGCCGCGAGGTCGATCTCGGCGCTGATTCCCCAGTCGTGGTCGTCCTCGGGGTCGTCGAGGATCTGCCGGACCGCCCACCGTTCCCGGCCCTGCTCGATCATGAGCAGCGCCGGCCCGCGCGCGTCCGGGCCCACCCCGATCTCCCCGTACGCCTCGAAGTACGGCTCCAGGGCGTCGGCCCAGGCGTCCGCGTCCCAGCCCGACGCGGCGTCCAGCTCGCCGAGGTCGTACCAGCGGCGCAGGGCGGCCAGCTCGACCCGGCGGAACATGGCGTTGCGCACCAGCACCCGGAAGGCCCGGGCGTTGCGGGTGACCGCCGGGACGCGGTCGTCCAGGGCCTCGGCGGCCTCGGCGGCGTCGGTGGGGTTGCGCAGCCGCTCCCACTCGTCGATGAGGCTGGAGTCCACCTGCCGGACCAGCTCGCCGAGCCACTCGATGAGGTCGACCAGCTCCTCGGTCTTCGCGTCCTCGGGCACCGTCTGGCGCAGCGTCTTGTACGCGTCCGCGAGGTAGCGCAGCACGAGCCCCTCGGAGCGGGTCAGCCCGTAGAACTGCACGTACTCGGTGAAGGTCATCGCCCGCTCGTACATGTCGCGGACGACGGACTTGGGGGAGAGCTGGTGGTCGGCCACCCACGGGTGCCCCTGCCGGTACATCTCGTACGCCGAGTCCAGCAGCTCCGCGAGGGGCTTCGGGTGGGTCACGCCGTCGAGGAGTTCGAGGCGGGCCTCGTACTCGATGCCCTCGGCCTTCATCGCGGCGACCGCCTCGCCGCGGGCCTTGAACTGCTGCGCCGAGAGCACCTGGCGCGGGTCGTCCAGGATCGACTCGACCACCGAGAGCACGTCGAGGGCGTACGCGGGGGACTCGACGTCGAGCAGCTCGATCGTGGCCAGCGCCAGCGGGGAGAGCGGCTGGTTGAGGGCGAAGTCGAGCTGGAGGTCGACGGTGAGGCGGACCCGCCGCCCGGTCTCGTCGGGCTCGTCGAGCTGCTCGACGACCCCGCCCGCGCGCAGCGCCCGGTAGATGGCGATGGCGCGCCGGATGTGCCGGCGCTGGGCGGCGCGGTCCTCGTGGTTGTCGGTGAGCAGGTGCCGCATCGCGGCGAACGCGTCGCCGGGGCGCCCGATGACGTTGAGCAGCATCGAGTGGCTGACGTGGAAGCTGGAGGTGAGCGGCTCCGGCTCGGCCTCGACCAGGCGGTCGAAGGTGGGCCTCCCCCAACCGATCGACCCCTCCGGCGGCTTCTTGCGCACCACCTTGCGCCGCTTCTTCGGGTCGTCGCCGGCCTTGGCGAGCGCCTTCTCGTTGTCGATGACGTGCTCGGGGGCCTGCACGACCACCCGGCCGACGGTGTCGAACCCGGCCCGCCCGGCGCGGCCGGCGATCTGGTGGAACTCGCGGGCCTTGAGCAGCCGGGTGCGCACCCCGTCGTACTTGGACAGGCCGGTGAACAGCACGGTGCGGATCGGCACGTTGATCCCGACGCCGAGGGTGTCGGTGCCGCAGATGACCTTGAGCAGGCCGGCCTGGGCCAGCGTCTCGACCAGCCGGCGGTACTTGGGCAGCATCCCGGCGTGGTGCACGCCGATGCCGTGCCGGACCAGCCGGGAGAGGGTCTTGCCGAACCCGGAGGTGAACCGGAAGTTCCCGATCGCGGCGGCGATCAGGTCCTTCTCGGCGCGGGTGCAGACGTTGACGCTCATCAGGGCCTGGGCGCGTTCCAGGGCGGCGGCCTGGGTGAAGTGCACGACGTAGACGGGTGCCTGCTTCGTCTCCAGCAGCTCCTCGAGCGTCTCGTGCAGCGGCGTCATCGCGTACGAGAAGATCAGCGGGACCGGCCGCTCGGCGGAGCGGACGACGGCGGTGGGCCGGCCGGTGCGCCGGGCCAGGTCGTCGACGAAGCGGGTGGTGTCGCCCAGCGTGGCGGACATCAGGACGAACTGCGCCTGCGGCAGCTCGATCAGCGGCACCTGCCACGCCCAGCCCCGGTCGGGCTCGGCGTAGAAGTGGAACTCGTCCATGACCACCTGGCCGACGTCGGCGCGGTCGCCCTCGCGCAGCGCGAGGTTGGCCAGGATCTCGGCGGTGCAGCAGATGATCGGGGCGTCGGCGTTGACGCTGGCGTCGCCGGTCAGCATGCCGACGTTGTCGGCGCCGAAGACCTCGCAGAGGGCGAAGAACTTCTCCGACACCAGCGCCTTGATCGGGGCGGTGTAGAAGGTGGTCCGGTCGTCGGCCAGGGCCGCGAAGTGCGCCGCGATGGCGACCAGGCTCTTGCCGGACCCGGTCGGCGTGTTCATGATCACGTTGGCGCCGGAGACGATCTCGATGACCGCCTCCTCCTGGTGGGGATAGAGGTCGAGGCCGCGCTCCTTCGCCCAGCCGGCGAACGCGTCGAAGAGGGTGTCGGGGTCGGCGCTTGTCGGCAGCGCGGCGGTGAGCGTCATAGCGCGTCCATGGTGCCTGGATCATGCCCCCGAGCGCCAACCGGCCGGGCGGGAGAGGCGTGAGAGGGCCGCTCCGGCGCCGGAGCGGCCCCCGCTCTCACGACCGGCGGTGGATCAGGTCGAAGATCGGGCGGCCCGCCCGCAGGGCCCGGCGCTCGAACTTGGTGACCGGGCGGTGGGCGGGGCGGGGGGCGAAGCCGTCGTGCGCGTCGACGAGCCCGGGGTCGGCGGCCAGGGTCTGGCGCATCGCCTCGGCGTACTCGGCCCAGTCGGTGGCGCAGTGCAGGGTGCCGCCGGGCGCCAGCCGGGAGCGCAGCAGCGCGACGTGGGCCGGCTGGATGATCCGCCGCTTGTGGTGCCGGGACTTGGGCCAGGGATCGGGGAAGAAGACGTGCACGGCGTCCAGCGCCGCCTCCGGCAGGCCCGCGACGAGGTCGAGGGCGTCGCCCTGGGCCACCCGTACGTTGCGCAGGCCGTGCCGGTCCACCAGGTCCAGCAGGTTGGCGATCCCGGGCGTGTGCACCTCGACCGCCAGATAGTCCCGATCGGGGTCGGCGGCGGCCATCGCGGCCGTGGTGTCGCCCATCCCGGAACCGATCTCCAGCACCAGCGGGGCCCGGCGGCCGAACAGGCCGGCCAGGTCCACCGGCGTGCCGGGCCGTTCCGGCACAAGCAGGCCGTAGACCGGCCAGAGCCGGTCGAGGGCCTCGGTCTGGCGGCTGCTCATCCGGCCGCGGCGCGGATGGAAGGTCCGGATCGTCCGGGCGGCGGGCGCGGGGACGGCGGCGGGGGAGTCGGTGGAGGTCACAACGACCCGAGGGTACGCGACGATCGCGCCGAATCGGATGTGATGTTCGCCCGGGGATGAGAGGATCCATCCCGTACGGCAGACCGGGTGTCTGGTGTTGCCCGGCACTGCCCCAACGCGCCGGGAGGGGGCGTCGTGTCAGTGCACCGCGGCGGTGTGGCGCTGGCGATCGCGACCGTGGTCGTCGGTCCCCTGCTCGCGGCCGCGCCTGCCCCCGCCGCCCCGCCGTCCGGCGTCGCCCTGTCGTCCCCGCCGTCCGGCGTCGCTGCGCTGGCCCGGGCGGGCGCGCCCCAGCCGGGGCCGCCGGGGCCGAACGTCTTCGTCGAGGTCAGCCCGGGCACGGTCGAGCCCGGCTTCCTGGTGGGCATCCGGGCCAGCTGCCGGGACAACTCCGTCCCCGCCACCGTGGTCTCGGACGCCTTCGGCCGCGTGCAGGTGCAGCCGCAGGGCGGCACGCTGACCGCCGCCCCGATGGTGCGGGAGCGCACCCGACCCGGCAACTACCGGATCAAGCTGGAGTGCCGCGACGGCGAGACCGCCTCGACCATGCTCCAGGTCGTCAAGGCCGTGAAGCCCAGTCGCGGCCCGGCGACCGGGTTCGGCGGGGGCGCCGGCGGCTTCACCGGCGGGCTGCTGCTGCCGGGTGGCCTCGCGCTGACCGTGACCGGCATCGTGCTGGCGGTCCGGGCGGCACGCCGTCCGCGTACCGTCCGTGGCGCCGCCCGACGCTGAGCCGGTCATGGCCACCACGCCCGCCCCGAAGCCGGCCGCCGCGGCGGCCCGGGGTCCACGGCCGCCCGGACGCCGCCCCTGGTCCGTACCGTTGGCCGTGGTGCTGGTGCTGGCCGGGGTCTTCGCCACCGGCGCGGGCCTGGGGCGCACCGCCGGGCCGTTCGACTGGGCCGCCGGCTCCGGGCAGGACCGGCCGGCCCGCAGCGAGCGGGGGGCGCTGGCGGCCAGCCGGCCGGTGCGCCTGTCGATTCCCGCGATCAAGGTGTCCGCCCCGGTGGCTCCCGTGGGCCAGGCCCGGGACGGGTCGATCGCCGTGCCGCCGCTGGAACGGGCCGACGAGACCGGCTGGTACGACCGGGGCCCCACCCCGGGTGAGCCGGGCCCGTCGGTCATCGTCGGGCACGTGGACACCAAGCGTGGCCCGTCGGTCTTCTACGACCTGCACAAGCTGCGTCCGGGCGACACCGCCGAGGTGGCCCGGGCGGACGGCTCGGTCGTGGTGTTCCGGGTCGACTCCGTGGAGCACTTTCCCAAGGACCGGCTGCCGGCGGAGCGGGTCTACGGCGACGAGGGCCCCCCGGGCCTGCGCCTGATCACCTGCGGCGGCGACTGGCTCGGCGGCCGGACGGGCTACGCCGACAACATCATCGCCTTCGCCACCCTGCTCTCCTCCCGCAACCCCTGAGCGCAGGCTCCCACCCGGCCCGCCCACCCCGGCCAGGCCCGCCCCGTCGATCATGAGGTTGGCGGCAGCGCGAGAGATCGACTTCGCCGCCAACCCCATGAT
>NZ_JBPQTK010000172.1:0-10332 GCF_051386315.1 Micromonospora sp. URMC 107 | reverse complement strand
GGGCGGGGCGGGGACGGCTGTAGCAGCATGGCGTCATGACCGACCAGCCGAGCCCGAACCTGCGTCCCGGTGGCCCCACAGACGCGCCCGCCGTACTGCGGCTGCTCGACGACGCCACCGCCTGGCTGGTGGCGCGGGGTCGCGCCGGCCAGTGGGGCACCGGACCGGCCTCGACCGACCCGCGGCGGATCGCGCAGGCCGAGGCCTGGGCGACCGGCGGCGGGCTGTGGCTGGCGACGCTCGCCGAGCGGCCGGTCGGCGCGCTGGTGGTGGGGGCGGCCACGGAGTACGTGCCGCCCGCCACCGAGCCCAAGCTGTACGTGAACCTCCTGGTCACCGACCGGGCACACGCCGGATCAGACATCGGCGGCCGGCTGCTGGCGCACGCCGCGCAGCTGGCCCGGGAGCGCGGGCTCGGCCTGCTCCGGGTGGACTGCTACGCGGGCGGCGACGGCGCGCTGGTCCGGTGGTACGAGCGGCAGGGCTTCACCGCCACCGACCCGTTCACGGTCGAGCGCCCGGGCCGCGACCCGTGGCCCGGGCAGGTGCTCGTCCGCCGCCTGTCCTGACCCGGGCCGCTCAACCCCGCGCCGGCACCTGTCCTGACCCGCACCGCCGCCGCTCAGCCGGCGCTGCGCAGCTTCGGCAGCACCTCGGCGCCGAACGCGTCGATGAAGTCCCGCTGCTCCTGCCCGACGTGGTGCAGGGCGACCTGGTCGAAGCCGAGCTCCAGGTACTCCTCCAGCCAGCCGACGTGCCGGCCGAGGTCGGCGGAGACGTTCACGGTCGAGGTGACCTTCTCCATCGGCACGTCCTGCGAGACCACGTCGAAGTGCTCCGGGGTCTCCAGATCCCAGCAGACCGGCGGGGCGAAGACGTTGCTGCGCCACTGGTCGTACGCGAGCCGCTCGGCCTCGGCCTGCTCCGGCGCCCAGCTCACGTGCACCTGCAGGTGCAGCGGCCCGCGCCCGCCGGCGTCCCGGTACGCGTCGATCATCTGCCGCAGGTGCGCGGTCGGGGCGTTCACGGTGATGAGCCCGTCCGCCCACTCGGCGCACCAGCGGGCGGTGGCCACGCTGACCGCCGCCCCGATCAGCGCCGGCGGCTGCTCCGGGCGGGTCCACAGCTTCGCCCGGTCCACCCGCACCAGGCCGTCGTGGCTGACCTCCTCGCCGGCCAGCAGCGCACGGATCACGTCCACGCACTCGCGCAGCCGGGCGTTGCGGAGGTCCTTGCGCGGCCAGGGATCGCCGGTGATGTGCTCGTTGCTCGCCTCGCCGGTGCCGAGGGCGGCCCAGAACCGGCCCGGGTACATCGCACCGAGGGTGCCGATCGCCTGGGCGATGATCGCCGGGTGGTAGCGCTGCCCGGGGGCGTTGACCACCCCGAACGGCAGGTCGGTGGCCTGGAGCGCGGCCCCCAGCCAGGACCAGGCGAAGCCGGACTGGCCCTGCCGCTCGCTCCAGGGCGCGAAGTGGTCCGAGGACATGGCGGCGTCGAAACCGGCCCGCTCGGCGTGGATCACCGCCTCCAGCAGGGCGCGGGGATGGATCTGTTCGTGGGACGCGTGGAAGCCGAACACCGTCATGGCGTCACTTCGTACCCATGACGGCGTCCGGCTACGCCGACGAACCCGGACGCTGGCTATTCCGCGTGCGCGCCGGCGCCGGTCGAGGCGGCCCCCTCGCCCACCCAGACGGTCTTGGTGTTGCAGAACTCCCGCATGCCGAGCGCGGAGAGCTCGCGGCCGTAGCCGGAGTTCTTCACCCCGCCGAAGGGCAGTTCCGGGTAGGAGGTGGTCATCCCGTTGACGAAGACGTTCCCGGCGTCGAGGTCGGTGGCGAAGCGTTCCTGCTCCTGCGGATCGCGGGTCCAGGCGTTGGCGCCCAGGCCGAAGGAGGTGCCGTTGGCCACCTCGATCGCCTCGTCGTACGACGACACCCGGTAGAGGCCCGCGACGGGCCCGAAGACCTCCTCGGACCACATCCGCATCTCCGGCCCCAGGTCGGTGACCACGGTCGGCGGGTAGAACCAGCCGGGGCCGGCGGGCGGCTCGCCGCCGCAGAGCACGGTGGCGCCCTTGTCGACCGCGTCCCGCACCTGCGCGTGGATCTCGTCGCGCCCGCCCTCGCTGGCCAGCGGGCCGACGTCGGTGTCGGGGTCCATCGGGTCGCCGACCCGCAGGGCCGACATGTTCGCGGCGAACCTCTCGGCGAAGGCGTCGAAGACGTCGGCGTGCACGATGAACCGCTTGGCGGCGATGCAGGACTGGCCGTTGTTCTGGCAGCGGGCGGTGGTCGCGACCTCGGCGGCCCGGTCCAGGTCCGCCGAGGGCATCACCACGAACGGGTCGCTGCCGCCGAGCTCCAGCACGGTCTTCTTCAGCTCCCGGCCGGCGATCTGGGCGATCGACCGCCCCGCGCCCTCGCTGCCCGTCAGCGTCGCCGCGCGCACCCGGGGGTCGCTGAGCACCCGGTCGACCTCGGCCGAGCCGACCAGCAGGGTGGTGAATGCCCCCTCCGGGAAACCGGCGCGGCGGAACAGGTCCTCCAGCAGCAGCGCGGTCTGCGGCACGTTGGAGGCGTGCTTGAGCAGGCCGGTGTTGCCGGCCATCAGGGCCGGCGCGGCGAAGCGCAGCACCTGCCACAGCGGGAAGTTCCAGGGCATCACCGCGAGCACCGGCCCGATCGGCTGGTAGCGGACGAAGGCCCGGGTGGCCTTGACCGCCCCCGCGTCGGCGGGCTCGTCGGCGAGGAAGTCGGCCGCCTTCGCCGCGTAGAAGCGGCAGGCGCTGGCGCACTTGGTGACCTCGGCCTTGGCCGACGCGTACGTCTTGCCCATCTCGGTGGTCATCAGCCGGGCGATCTCGTCGCGCTCGGCCTCCAGCAGGTCGGCCGCCGCGTCCAGCCAGCGCCCACGCTGCTCCACTGTGGTGCCGCGCAGCTGTCGGTACGCCAGGTCGGCCCGCTCGATCGCGGCGTCGATCTGCTCCGCCGACATCGGGTCGTAGGTCTTGAGCGTCTGTCCGGTGGCGGGGTTGGTGGTCGCGATGGGCATCTCGTACTCCTGTCACTCGAAGAGTGAGTGGCGGGCGCCCGGCTCCTCCCGGCGGCGGGCGGCACGGCGGCGCTGGATGATGATCAGATCGACCACGGCCACCACCGCGAAGACCACGCAGAGGACCCCCAGCCACACCAGGTCGGCGTTGAACGCCAGCACCGCGAAGACGGTCATGGTCACCAGCCCGAACCCGGCGAGCAGGAGCCGCAGGTTGAGCGCGCTGTAGGCGTGGCCGACCGTGCCACGGGCGCGCCGGGGCTGCGATCTCGTCATTGCACGGAGCTACCCCCGATCGCTCCGCTTAACCCGCCGCGGCCGGTCGGCTCACCCGGGACCCCCGTCGGTGCGCCAGACGCCCCGGGCGGCCGCCTCGGCGGCGTACGCCGTGAAGTCCTTCGGCGCCCGCCCCGTGACTCGCCGGACGGTGTCGGTCGGCTCGGCGTCGCCGAGCTCCCGCAGCGCGGCGAAGGCGGCGATCTCCGCCTCGATCTGCGCGGGCGGCAGGCCCAGCGGGGTCATCGCGGCCCGGTAGTCCTCGGCGGCGCCGAGATGGCGGACCGGGCGCCCGGCGGACCGGGCGATGATGTCGGCCGCCTCGCCGAAGGAGAGCGCGCGGGGGCCGGTGATCTCGTGGACCCGGCCGTGGTGGCCCTCGCCGGTGAGCGCCGCCACGGCCACCGCCGCGATGTCGTCGGCGTCGACGAAGCCCTGGCGGGCGTCTCCCACGGGCACGGCCACGGTGCCGGCGAGCACGGCGTCGCGGAAGAAGCCCTCGTCGAAGTTCTGGTTGAACCAGTCCGGCCGCAGGATCGTCCACTCGACGCCGCAGTCGCGCACCAGCTTCTCGGCGGCCAGCAGCCGCTCGTCACGCATCGCCTCGATCGCCCGGCTGGACAGCAGCACGACGCGCCGCACGCCATGCTCGACGGCCAGCCGGACGAACGCCGGATCCACCGGCACGTCGTGCGGGGCCATCAGGTAGAGGCGGGACGCGCCGGCCACGGCCGGCTCCCAGGTCGCCGGCGCGGCCCAGTCGAAGCGGACGGCGCCACGGCGCGACGCGGCCCGGACCGGCAGGCCCGCGTCCGACAGCCGCTGCGCCACCCGCCGGCCGGTCGAGCCGGTGGCGCCGAGCACGAGGATGTCGTCTGCACTCATTGGCCCAGTTGACCACCGACCTCCGACAAGTTCCGGCGCCAGGGGCCGGCGGGCCGCGTCGCCCCGACCGCCCGGCCGCGTCACCCTGGCGCGGCACCCCGCCGGTCCGGCCGCGTCACCCCGACCGCCCGGCCGCGTCGCCCCGGCGGCGGGGGTTCGCCCTGCCGGTGGGCCGCGTCACCCCACCGGTGGGGTGCGTTACACCGGCGGCCCGTGAGCCTGTCGAACGGGCTCGCGCCGGAGAGGATGGCCGGTATGACGATGACCCACGCGCTGCCGGTGACCGTCGCCGTCGCCCGGCGCACCGACCCCGCCCGGACCAGCGAGATGGTGGCCTGGATGCGGGCCGGCACCGCGCTGGCCGAGGCGTTCCCGGGGTTCCTCGGGTCCGGCTGGGTACGCAGCGCGCCCGGCTCCGGCGAGTGGCACGTCATCTACCGCTTCGCCGACCCGGAGACGCTGCGCCGCTGGGAGGAGTCCCCGCAGCGGCACTGGTGGCTCTCCTCCGCGCAGGGCATCGTCGAGCACACCCGGGTCGAGCGGCGGACCGGCGTCGAGGGCTGGTTCGACCCGCAGCGGGAGCACGTGGCGGAGACCGTGCCGGTCGGCGCCGAGCCGACGGCGCCGCCGCCGTCCCCACCGCGCTGGAAGCAGGCGGTGACCATCTGGCTGGCGTTCTTCCCGCTCAGCCTGACCGCGACGCTGCTCACCAGCCGGTACCTCCCCGACGTGCCGCTGGCCGCCCGGGTGCTGATGATGACCCTCACGCTGACTCCGCTGATGACCTACCTGGTGCTGCCCCGGATCACCCGGACCCTGCACTGGTGGCTGCACGGCCAGCGCGCGCCCGCGTGCTAGGGCGGCCAGCGTGTGAGGCGCGGCGGAACAGGCCTCTGCCACATAGTCGACAGCGGCGGGTCGCCCCGCCACGACCGCGCTTAGAGTTACCGCGCTGTCGCTCTCCGCTGCGGGACTGGGGATGGTATGCCTCGACGCTGGGTCACCGTGGCCGCCTGCCTGCTGGCGCTGGTCGCGCTCGCCTGTGAGGGGGGCGGCGGGGAGCCGGGCACCCGGCCGCCACGGGAGACGCCGTCCGCCGGCGCACCCGGCGGCATCGCCGCCCTCGGCGACTCGATCACCGCCGGCTTCGGCTCCTGCCTGGTGCTCGTCTCCTGCCAGCGGAACTCCTGGTCCACGGGAGACGGGCTGCGCGTGGACAGCGTCTACCGGCGGCTACTCGACCGGAACCCGGCGATCCGGGGCCGGGCGCACAACCACGCCAGCCCCGGGGCCCGCGCGGCGGCGCTGGAAGGGCAGGCCCAGCGGGCGGTACGCGACCGCGTCGACCACGTCACCGTGCTGATCGGCGCCAACGACGTGTGCCGGGGCGGCGTCGAGGCGATGACCCCGGTGAAGCAGTTCCGCGCCGAGGTCGACCGCGGCCTGCGGGTGCTGCGGCAGGGCCGGCCGAAGGCGCGGGTGCTGGTGGTGAGCGTCCCGAACCTGCACCGGCTCTGGGAGGTCGGGCACACCGACGCGCGGGCGGTACGGGCCTGGAAGCGGGGCGTCTGCCCGGCGCTGCTGGCCAACCCCACCTCGACGGATCCGCTCGACCGGGCCCGCCGGGCAACCGTCCGGGAGCGGATCGCCGACTACAACGCCCAGCTCGCCGCGGCCTGCCGGGCGTACGGCTCGCGCTGCCGCCACGACGGCGGGGCGGTGCACCGGGTGCGGTTCGACCTGACGCTGGTTAACCCGCTGGACTGGTTCCACCCCAACGCCGCGGGGCAGGACCGCCTGGCCGACGTGGCGTGGCGCGCCTCGGGCCTCGGGTCCTGACCCGCCGGCCGGGCGCACCGGCCCTCACGGGCCGGGCGGCGGCGTCGGCAGGCCCGGCCTAGGTCAGGGGCCGGCGAGGCTCGGGGACGGTCGGTCCGCCGTACTGGCGGTACAGGGCGCGGGAGCGCCCGGCGAGATCCTTGGTGGCCGACGAGTTGGCCCAGGTGCCGAGGACGATCGCCGCGCCGGGCACCACCTTGGCGAAGATGCGCTTCGCCGCCCGCACCCCGGCCATCTGGGCCAGTCGCACGCCGAGGCGCAGCATCACCTTGCCGAGCGGGTTCTGCCCCCCGCCGCCGAAGAGGGCCCCGGCGCGCTCCCGGCCGGCGGCCACCCCGAGCGCGAGCCGGGCGCTCTCGGCGACCTTGTGCACCTTCTGCAGCACCAGCAGGTCGGTGGCCCGGTCGCCGTGCAGCGGGTCGACGCCGTACGCGGCGGCGACGTGCAGCACCATCCGGGCCTGGGTCCAGGCCAGCACGCCGACGTCGATCACGGCACCGGGCAGCCCGGCGGCGCCCGAGACCGCCCCGGAGAGCCGGGCGTGGTTGACGAACTTGCGTACCGCCTGGTCCGCCAGGGCCTCGGCGGAGACCCCGGGCTGCTCGGCCCGGGCCCGCGCGGCCCACTGCGCCGCCTCCGGCCCCAGCCGGCGTACGGCCTCCAGGGCGAGGTGCTCCGGGGCGTACTGCGGGTCCTCCCGCATCCGGTCCCAGAGCTTCAGCGGCGGCGCCTCGGTGGCCTCCGGCGGCGGTGCCGGGGCCACGGCCGGGGGCTGCGGTCCTCCGGCGACGTGCTGGTCGTCGGCGGGCGCGGAATCGGTCACTGGGTCTCCCGGGGGTCGGAGAGGTCGTCGGTGACGGGTCAGCGGCGGTTCTGGAGCTTGGCCGCGAGACCCCTCAGCTTCTGCTGGGTGCCGGGCTTGGCCAGCTCGCGACGGCCACGGTCGACCATCTGCTGACCCTTGGGCGAGCGCAGGAAGGTGCTGATCCGCTGCATCAGTGACATGTCGTCCTCCAGTCGGTGGTGCCTGCTCCATGTGTACCTCGGAGTGACAACACATGTACCCCGGATGCCCGAACCGCAACCGTCCACTGTGGTCGATGAGAGCCTACTGCCCGGCCTCCAGGCACGCCGCGACGACCTTGGTGGCGCGCCACTCGTGCTTGGCGTAGTGCTCCGGGTAGGCGGAGATCTGCACGGCCTGGGCCGCCTCGGTGAGCCGCATCTGCTGCCAGCCGGGCACCTGCGCCAGCGCGGAGAGGAACTGCCGGGTGGCGAACTCCGGGTCCATCAGCTCGCCGACCTCGCCCCAGCCGCTGCTGGAGCGCTGCTGGAACAGCCCGACCGAGTCGTGGTCCCACCCGATGCCCTGGTGCGGGTACTCGCGGGACTCGGGGAGCACCCCGCTGGCCACGTTGTAGAGGTTGCTCTCCTGCATCGCCGTGGCGACCGCGATCACCAGCGCGCGCCGGGGCATCCCCATCTCGCGCCCGGTCCGCACGATCGCCTCGGCGTTCTCCATCTGGGCGTTGTCGAGGCCGGCGACCGGAGCGGGGTCGACCGGCTTGCGCGTGGTCTTCTTCGGCGCGGGCCGGACCGCGCGTCAGCAGGTGGGCGTACGCCCCGGCGGCGCGCAGGGCGGTTGACCGAACGGACGAGGGGGTATCGTCCGAACGGCCTACCGGGTCACCGGGGGCGGTCTGGTCGTCGAGGGTGCGGTCGTCACGCATCAGCCGAGGCTAGGCAGGTCGGCACGCCGATCACCTGGGGTGATCTCGTGGCTTTCCTCACGATATGAACCGGGCCGGGTGGACGACCCTGCCGCTCCGGGCAGCCCCGGGGACGGACCTCGCGCACCGGTCAGACCTCCGGCTCGCCTCGGGCCGCCCCGGTGCGGCCGGAACGCGGACAAACCCCCGACGTCCGGCCCATGATCCCCAAACTCCCCCGTTCGACCGATAGCCTGGTCATCCTGACGGTCATCCTTCGTTGCCCGCCGGTGGGCTTGCGGGCATACGCCCGATTACCGGTCACGTGACGACCCGCGGCGGGGCGCGGCGAGGAATGCACGAGGATGGCGGGTACGTTCCCCGAACCGGGTGCCGTCCCGCACGGCGACCCGTACGCACGACCAGGGAGGTCCGCACCGGTGCTCGACCCACACGAGCTCTACGAGCTCACCGACGATCTGCCCGACCTCGGTCAGCCGGTCCTGATCCAGACCCTCACCGGCTTCGTCGACGCCGGCAGCGCCACCCGCCTGGCCAGGGAGCAGCTGCTCACCTCGCTGGACGCCCGCCCCATCGCCCGGTTCGACGTCGACCAGCTCTTCGACTACCGCTCGCGCCGCCCGGTGATGACCTTCGTCGAGGACCACTGGGAGTCGTACGACGCACCGGCGCTGGAGCTGCACCTGCTCCGCGACGACGACGAGACCCCCTTCCTGCTGCTCACCGGCCCGGAGCCGGACCTGCAGTGGGAGCGCTTCGTGGCCGCGGTGGCGGGGATCTCCGCGCGGCTGGACGTCCGGCTCACCGTCGGGCTCAACTCGATCCCGATGGCCGTGCCGCACACCCGGCCCGCCGGGGTGACCGCGCACGCCACCCGCCGCGAGCTGATCGCCGGCTACGAGCCGTGGTTGCAGCGGGTGCAGGTGCCGGGCAGCGTCGGGCACCTGCTGGAGTACCGCCTCGGCGAGCAGGGCCGCGACGCCCTCGGCTTCGCCGCCCACGTGCCGCACTACGTGGCGCAGACGGAGTACCCGGCCGCCGCCGAGGTGCTGCTCGCCTCCGTGTCCCGCAGCACCGGGCTGCTGCTGCCCCGCGACGGGCTGCGCTCGGCGGCCGAGGTGGTCCGCGTGGAGATCGACCGGCAGGTCGCCCAGACCGACGACGCCGCCCAGCTGGTGCAGGCCCTGGAGGAGCAGTACGACGCGTTCGCGCGCGGCCGGGGCGAGAAGAACCTGCTGGCCGCCGAGGCCGGGCCGCTGCCCACCGCCGACGAGTTGGGCGCCGAACTGGAGCGGTTCCTGGCCGAGCAGACCCGCCCGGGCGACACTCCGGGCAACTGAGAGCGCCGGCTCGCCCGGCCGGCCCGGGATGGGGCAGGCTGGTCACATGCGCCTGGCGACCTGGAACGTGAACTCGGTGAAGGCCCGCCTGCCCCGGCTGCTGGACTGGCTGGCCGGCACCGGGCCGGACGTCGTCTGCCTCCAGGAGACGAAGTGCCCGGACGGCGCCTTCCCGGTGGCCGAGGTGGGCGAGCTGGGCTACACGGTGGCCAGCCACAGCGACGGCCGGTGGAACGGGGTGGCCATCCTGTCCCGGGTCGGCCTGACCGACGTGGTGGTGGGCTTCCCCGGGGAACCGGGCTTCCCCGATCCGGAGGCCCGGGCCATCTCGGCGACCTGCGACGGGGTCCGGGTCTGGTCGGTGTACGTGCCGAACGGCCGCGCCCCCGACGACCCGCACTACGCGTACAAGCTGGCCTGGTTCGCGGCGTTGCGGGACGCGGTGGAGGCGGAGCTGACCGGCGGCCTGCCGCTGGCGGTGTGCGGTGACTTCAACGTGGCGCCCACCGACGCCGACGTCTGGGACCCGGCGGTGTTCACCCACTCCACGCACGTCACCCCGGCGGAGCGGGCGGCCCTCGCGGCGCTGCGCGACCTCGGGCTCGCCGACGTGGTGCCCACGCCGATGAAGGGCCCGCACCCGTTCACCTACTGGGACTACCGGGCGGGGATGTTCCACCAGAACAAGGGCATGCGGATCGACCTCGTGTACGCCTCGGCGCCGTTCGCCCGGGCGGTCCGCTCGGCGTACGTGGACCGGGAGGCGCGCAAGGGCAAGGGCCCCTCCGACCACGCGCCGATCGTGGTCGACGCCGACCTGGTTCCGGCGGTCGAGTCGTTCTGAGCCCCGGCGTCGTGGCTAGGGTGGAGTCATGGCAGTCGTGAAGATCAACGCGATCGACGTCCCTCCCGGCGCGGGCGAGGAGTTGGAGAAGCGGTTCGCCGCCCGGGCCGGAGCGGTGGAGAACTCGCCCGGCTTCCTCGGCTTCGAGTTGCTGCGCCCGGTGGCCGGGGAGAACCGCTACTTCGTCTACACGAGATGGGAGACCGAAGAGGCGTACCAGGCGTGGGCCGCCGGCCCGTCGCGCGCCGCCCACGCCGGGACGGGCGAGAAGCGTCCCCCGGTCGCCTCCGGCGCCACCCTCCTGGAGTTCGAGGTCGTCCAGCAGGTCCCCTCCCGCCCCTGACCCCACCCCACCCTCCCC
>NZ_JBPQTK010000171.1:0-10348 GCF_051386315.1 Micromonospora sp. URMC 107 | reverse complement strand
CCCTCGGCACCGCCCGCACGTCGGCCCGGCCCGCCCCGGCCCGCCCGGTGCCGGCCGCTCCGCCCGGTGCCGGCCGCTCCGCCCGGTGCCGGCCGCTCCGGCCGGTGCCGGCCGCTCCGGCCGGTGCCGGCCGCTCCGTCAGGTCGCTCGCCCGCCCGCTCCGCCCGCCGTCAGGTCGCTCCGCCCGCCGTCAGGTAGCTCCGTCCGCCGGCACCGGCAGCGCGGCGGCGATCCGGCGGGCGCGGTGCGCGTGGGTCAGCAGGTCCACGCTGTCGACGTACTGGTCGACCGCGCCGAGTGGCGGACGCTCCCGCAGCGCGGGGTCGGCGATGGCGGCGCGCAGCGCGGCGGCGACCCGGCCGGCGTCCAGGACCAGGAACGGCCGTCCGTGGAAGGGCCGGGGCCGGGCACGCACCGGGGCCACCAGGCCCGTGTCGTCGGTCCAGGCGGCAACCGCCGCCAGCGCCCGGACCAGCCCGTCCTCCCGCTGCCGCCAGTCGCCCGGGCCGAGCGCGTCGGCCAGGGCCGCGACCACGGGCGCCGCGCCGGGCAGCCGGGCGAACAGCGTGCCCAGCCACTTGTCGTACGGGGGCCAGCGCCGACGCAGCAGCAGGCCGAGCCGCATCAGGTCCCGGGCCAGCCCGGCGGTGACCACCCGGCTGCCGAGGTCGTCGCCGGTCTCGGCGCAGCGCCCGGGCAGGTGTTCGGCCTGGGCGACGCGGGTCCACGCGGCGGCGAGCACGTGCCGCCACACGTCGTCCGGGTACCACACCAGCGCCGCCCGGGCACGGGTCAGCGCGCCGTCGAGGTCGTCGTGGAAGACCTCGCCGCCGGTCACCTCCGCCAGCCGCTGCGTCGGCGTGGCCAGCCAGTCCGCCGTGGCGACGCCGGCGGCGGGGTCGAAGCCCAGCCGGTCGCGCCACCAGCCGCCCAGCTCGTGGATCGTGACGCCGTGACGGCTGCCCGCCCGGTCCGCGACCCCCAGCCTGCCCGTCCCGGTGAACCGGGCCGGCCAGCCGAGGAACTCCGCCGGCAGGTCGGCGTCCAGCGCCGCGCTCAGGTGCGGGATCCGCGCCGCGTCGGACGCGGCGACGAAGAGCTGCCCGCGCGGGCCCCAGTCGTGGTCGGTGGAGCGCGGCGTGTCCAGGCCGAGCAGCTCCGAGCCGCCGTCGAGCAGGCCGGCCGCGTACCGCAGGCCGGGAAGGCGGCGACGCAGGATCGGGGCGAGCACCTCGTCGTGGAACCGGCGGCCGAGCGTCAGGCCCGCAACGAACGTCACACCGGCAAGTCTGCGCCCGCGGGCGGCGCGCTCGCAGCCCGGTTCCGCCGCCGGCGGCCGTACGCGCCGATAGGCTGGCCGCGACGGGTCGCCGACGGAGAGGACCGACCGCCGTGGCACCGACGGACCGGGAGCGCGCCGCGACCCGACGCCGCCGGCTGCTCTGGGCGGGCATCTTCGCGGTGGCGGGCCTGGTGCTGCTGGCCGTCGGCCTGACCGTCGCCGACGGCACGGCGGCCTGGCTCGAGGTGGCGGTCGCGATCGTGCTGCTGCTCACCAGCTACGGCCTGCAGTACGTGGCCCGCCGCGAGACCATCCACCGCGACGGCGAACGGCCCTGACGGCTCTCGTCGCCGCGACGGGAACGGCCGCGCCGTACCCCCGATCGTCGGTGGGGTGTGCCAGGCTGTCGGGCGTGGCACAGCGACCCCCGATCCTGCTCATCGACGCGCCCAGTCTCTACTTCCGGGCCTACTTCGGCATCCCCGAGTCGGCGGCCCCGTCAACGCGGTGCGCGGCTTCCTCGACATGCTGGCGAGCCTGATCCGCACCCGCCGGCCCGACCGGATGGTCTGCGCGATGGACCACGACTGGCGGCCCGACTGGCGGGTGGCGCTGCTGCCGTCCTACAAGGCGCACCGCGTGGCCCCCGAGGGCAGCGAGGTCGTGCCCGACACGCTCAGCCCGCAGGTCCCGCTGATCCTGGAGGTGCTCGACGCCGTCGGCATCGCCCACGTCGGCGCGGCCGGCTACGAGGCCGACGACGTGCTCGGCACCCTCTCGGTGACCCAGCCGGCGCCGGTCGAGGTGGTCTCCGGCGACCGCGACCTGTTCCAACTCGTCGACGACGCACGCCCCGTGCGGCTGCTCTACGTCGGGCGGGGCGTGGCCAAGCTGGACGACTGCGACGACACCGCGGTGCGCGCCCGCTACGGGGTGCCGGCCGACCGGTACGCCGACTTCGCCGCCCTGCGGGGCGACCCCAGCGACGGGCTGCCCGGGGTGGCGGGCGTGGGCGAGAAGACGGCCGCCCGGCTCGTCGAGCGCTACGGCGACATTGCGGGCATCCTCGCCGCCCTGGACGAGCCGGGCTCCGGCTTCGCCCCCGGGCTGCGCGCCAAGCTCGCCGCCGCCCGTGACTACCTGGCCGTCGCGCCGAAGGTGGTCCGGGTCGCCCTCGACGTGCCGCTGCCCGAGCTGGCCACCGCACTGCCGACCGCCCCGGCCGACCCCGACCGGCTGCTGGAGCTGGCCGGCGAGTGGAACCTGGCCGGTTCGGCCCGCCGCCTGGTCGACGCCCTCGCCCAGCGGGCCTGACCCGCGTCCGCGCGATCACCGGGCGGCCCGTGGCATCGGTGCGGGCGTCGGAGGGTGGCGTAGCGCAGCCGATGTCGGCAATCCGTCGGTGTCCGCGCGGTGCGCCACGTAGCGTCGTAGCAACCGGACGGATGCGTGGAAGGAGTTCTCATGACTGAGATCGCCGCACCGCAGCTCGTGCTGAACAGCCGGATGATCTATTTCGGCTGGGTTCCGGCCGACGCCGACGCGGTTGCCGCGTTGGTGCCGGAGGGCCTCGAGGCGGCCCCGAACCGGCAGGTCTTCATGAACCAGAACGTCGTCGACGACGCCGCGCAGACCTCCGGCTTCGGCGCCTACTCGCTGACGTATCTCGGTCTGGACCTGTCCGGGGTCGACGCCCCGGACGGGGTGACCCCCGGCCGCTGGTGGACGCACTACTTCAACTCCAGCCCGACGGTCCGCGACTACGCCGCCGCGCGGGGCGTGCCGGCGAGCGCGGGGACCACCACGATCGAGGTGAAGGGGCACCGGCTGGTCGCCACCACGGAGGCGGACGGCGCACCGGTGATCCGCACGACGGCGCGGGTCGGCCGCACCGGTGACGCAGTGAACCGTGGACAGCTCCGCTACCTCACTCGGCTCGACGGCGCGCTGCTGAGCGGGACCTACCCCTTCGTGGCGGAGCCGGTCGACCCCTTCGAGATCGAGTCGGTGGAGTTCCTGGCACCCGACCACCCGGTCTACGCCCTGCGCCCCGCTGAGCCGCTCGAAATCGTCTGGGGCTTCTATTCACCGCGCGCGTCCTTCGCCTACCCAGGCGGTGAGTCGGCGCTCGGCTGAGCGGGAGGTCACCGCACCGTGCGGGTGCGCCCGCCGGCCAACTGCGCGTGGCTCCAGCGGAGGGCAGGTCCGCTACTGGCGACGGGGCAGGGTGACCCTCGATAGCCGGGTGGGAGCGCTCGGGTACGGCTTGCACGGCGGCGGAGACATGGGGCGGAGGAGGCATGACGGGAGGCGGGCCGCTTCTGAACGGCATCGGCCCGGACAGCGAGCGACGGAGCCGGCGCTACCTGGCCGCGGTGCTGCTGGGCGCGGCCGGGGGGATCGATTCTTTCACCGGGCTCGCCATCGTCCCGCTCGGGCCGTACGTCGACATCCCCAGTGCGGAGATGTTCCGCCTCGACATCACCAGTTGGGGCTGGGTCCGGCTCGTCGTCGGGGCGGCGACCGCCCTGGCCGGGCTGGCGGTGCTCGTCGACCGGCGCGCCACCACCGTCGCGGCGATCGTCACCGCAACGGTGGGCATCGGGCTCGGCATCCTGCTTCTGCCGTACCACCCGCTGGCGGTCTGGATGACGGCGACGCTCGCCGCCGTGGCCATCTGGTTGCTCGTCGGGCAGCTCCGCGCAGCGAGCCGGCTGCCCGCTTCGCGGGTCTGACCTGACTGTCAGCCTGGTTGCCGCAACGGACGGCAGAAGAGCTTCGTCGAGAAGGCCGGGGTGCCGGACGGCACGGTGGGTGCCCAGACCGGGTTGATGCGCAGCGCAAGGTTGGGCGCGTGCCAGGCCGCACCCAGCCGCTCCAGAAGGCCGTACTCCCGGCGCCGGACGTTGACATCCTCGCCTGCGAGAAAGTCGATCAACTGATCCTCGATGGCCGGGCGGCCGAGGAGCCCCCCGTGGAAGGACGGTGCCTCGACCGCCGGGATGCGGATGTACGGATCCGGTGGCGCCTCGGACGCGGTGACCGTCGGCAGGAAGGCGATCGCCCGGACCCCCGGGATGGGACACATCATGTGTAGGCGGTAGAAGGGCCCGTCCTCATCCATCAGTGAGCGGATGAACGGCTCGTCCGGCGTGGTAGCGGTTGTTCTGCCGACCTGCGTGACAGCGAACATCCCCCGCAGCAGCCAGCCGGCGGCCAGACCCCAGCCCGTGCTGGCGTCCGGGGGTGGATAGTACCCACGCCCGGCGCGCACCAGCGGGCTGAACATCGCCAGTGCCTGCACCCGCGGGTCCGGCCGATCGCCGAGGTAGCGCCGGGCCACCATCGCCCCCTCACTTCGGCCGACCAGGGCGATCGGCCTGCCGGTCCGCCGATGCAGCGCGTCCACCTGCGCGGCGAGCAGCTCCGCGCTGGAGTTCAGCGACCGGTGGGTGTCATACCACCGGTACGGCAGCGGGCGGCCACTCGCGTCCAGGCCAGCGTAGGAGAACCGCTCGACTGCCGGGGCCCCCAACGGGCGGCCGTCGTACGCGGAGTCGTGCCCGTCCAGCAGGATCACCGCGTAGCGCACCCTCTCGGGCAGCGGCCGGTTGAAGATCGGCGGGACGAGGGTGTTCCGCTCGTGGCGGGGTGAGGTGATCACCTGCGACACCAGCGGAGTGACCAGCGCGAGCACCACGGCGATCGGCACCACCGGCACCCGCCGCCACCGTACCCGCGTCTGGAGCACGGCCGCCCGCACCGTCCGGTTCCACAGCAGGCCGTTGACCGCGCCCACCACCGCGGCGACGAGCGGCGTCACCAGCGCGGGAACCTGCCACACCACGCCACCGCCCACCGAGATCACCACGAAGTCGAGCAGCGACCAGCCGACAAGCTCGGCCGAAGGCAGTCCCCGCCACAGGCCCCGGCCCACGGCCATCCGCTGCAGGAAGGGGGCGAGGAGGATCATGGGCCCCAGCGAAGCGAACAGGAACCAGGACAGCGACACCACCGAGGCGGCGACCGCGTACGCGGCGAACGGTAGGACGAGGACCGCTGTGAACGCCGCGACTTCGAGGTTGCGCCGCACCAACGCCCGGAACGGCGGCCGCCGTACGCTTGCCGGCCAGGCCAGGCCGACCAGGGCTGCGGAGTAGAGCCCCCGCAGCACGATCGCGCCCAACAGGAGGAGCCCGAACATCAACCAGGAGTTGTGGTAGACCAGCAGCCAGCGCATGTCGTGGTACGAGTCGTACGGCCAGACCGCGGAGCTCTGTGGTATCAGACCCTGCGCGTTGCGGAACGGGATCAGGACAAGAATGGCGGCCTCGACCAGGGGCATCGTCGCGGCGAGCCCGAGCAGCGCCAGTAGCCGGCGGGTCGGTCGCACGAGTCCTCCTCCAGCACGCGAGCCTCTGCGCCGACTCTCCCTGTTTCCGGCTGGCAGATTGAGCCGTATGCCTGAAAATCAACCGCGCCCGCGCCCGCGACCTCGATCCGGCCAACATCGCCTCGCGGTCAGCCGCGGCGCGCTCGGGCGATGCGTCTCTTCCGGCCGGCCCGCGCGCGCTGCGCCCACCACACGGAGAGTGGGTCAGGCCGGGGTGTGGTAGGCCAGCACGCCCCGGTTGACGGCGCCGATCGCCTGCCGGGCGGTGGACCTCAGCTCCGTCGAGGCGCCGCCGGAGTCGGCGAGCTGGCCGAGCAGGTCGACCACCTGCCGCGCCCACCGGACGAAGTCGCCGGCCGGCATCTCGCCGTCGATCTCGTGGCCGCTGCCGAGGACCTTCGCGAGCGCCTCGCCCCGCGCCCAGCGGTAGACCGGCCAGGCGAAGCCGAGGTCGGGCTCTCGGGTGACGGTCAGGCCTCGGGCCGCCTCGTCGGCCTCGATCTCGCTCCACAGCTTGAACGTCTCGTCGACCGCGTCGGCCACGGGGCCGCGCGGCAGCGACGCCCGCTCGTCGACGTCGCGGCGGGCCTCGAAGACCACCACGGAGACCGCCGCCGCCAGTTCGGCCGGGGAGAGCCCGTCCCACACCCCGCGCCGCAGGCACTCGGCGACCAGCAGGTCCGCCTCGGTCCAGATCCGGCCGAGCATCCGGCCGGCGCCGGTCACCGTGCCGTCGGGCGTCAGGTAGCCCCGCGCGGTGAGCAGCGCCACGATCCGGTCGAACGTGCGGGCCAGCGAGCCGGTCCGGCCGGCCACCCGCTGCCGCAGCTCCTCGGTGTCCTTCTCCAGGCGGCGGCGCCGCTCCGCCCAGCGGGCGTGCTCCTCGCGGTCGGGGCAGGCGTGGCAGGGATGGCGGCGCAGCTCGGTGCGGAGCTGACTGAGCCGGTGGTCCTCGCCGACCGCCTGCCGGGACCGGCCGCCCCGGCGGCCGCCGTGCCGGTCCAACCCGGTGCCGCTGACCTCGGCGGCCAGGTCGCGCCGGGCCGCCGGGGACCGGTGGTTGAAGTGCTTGGGCACGCGGATGCGCGCCAGCACCTCGGCGGGGGTGGTGAAGTCCCCGGGGCTGACCCGGCCCGCCCAGCGGTCCTGGGTGAGCACCAGCGGCCGGGGCTCACCGAAGCCGCCGGTGGCCGGGTCGAGCACGACGGCCAGGCCGGCCCGCCGGCCCGACGGCACCCGGATCACGTCGCCGACCCGCAACCGCTCCAGCGAGGCCACCGCGGCGGCCTTGCGCTGGCTCTGCCCCTGCCGGGCGATGGCCCGCTCCCGGTCGGCGATCGCCACCCGCAGCGCGAAGTACTCGTCGAAGTCGCCGTGGTGGCAGGCCGCCTCCGCGCCGTACGCCTCGATGGTCTCGGTGTTGCGCTGCACCTGGCGGGCCAGGCCGACCACCGAGCGGTCCGCCTGGAACTGGGCGAACGAGGACTCCAGCAGCGCGCGGGCCGGCTCGGCGCCGACCGTGCCGACCAGGTTGACCGCCATGTTGTACGACGGCCGGAAGCTGGAGCGCAGCGGGTAGGTGCGGGTGGAGGCCAGACCGGCCACGTGCCGGGGGTCGGTCTCCGGGGCCCAGACGACGACGGCGTGCCCCTCGACGTCGATGCCGCGCCGGCCGGCCCGGCCGGTGAGCTGGGTGTACTCCCCCGGCGTCAGGTCGACGTGCGCCTCGCCGTTGTACTTGACCAGGCGTTCCAGCACGACGCAGCGGGCCGGCATGTTGATGCCCAGGGCGAGCGTCTCGGTGGCGAAGACCGCCTTGACCAGGCCCCGGACGAAGAGCTCCTCGACGACCTCCTTGAACACCGGCAGCATGCCGGCGTGGTGGGCGGCCAGGCCGCGCTCGAGGCCGTCGAGCCACTCCCAGTAGCCGAGGACGGTCAGGTCCTCGCCGGGGATGGCGGTGACCCGCGACTCGACGACGTGGCGGATCTCCGCCCGCTCCTCGGGCGAGGTGAGCCGCAGGCCCGCGGCGAGGCACTGCTGCACGGCCGCGGCGCAGCCGGCGCGGCTGAAGATGAACAGGATCGCCGGCAGCAGCCCCTCCCGGTCGAGCCGGTCGACGATGTCGGGGCGCATCGGGCCGCGCCAGCGGGGCCCGCGCCGGCCGCCGCCGGGGCCGGCGCTGCGGCCCTCGCCGAGCTCCAGCCGGCGCATCGTGTCGCGGGTGTAGCGCAGCAGTTCGGGGTGCACGTCGTGCTTGCGGGCGGCGTCGGCGTCGTGGAACAGGTCGAACATCCGCTTGCCGACCAGCATGTGCTGCCACAGCGGCACCGGGCGGTGCTCGCTGACCACCACGGCGGTCTCGCCGCGCACGGTGACCAGCCAGTCGGCGAACTCCTCGGCGTTGGACACGGTGGCCGACAGGGAGACCAGGGTGACCGAGGAGGGCAGGTGGATGATCACCTCTTCCCACACCCCGCCGCGGAAGCGGTCGGCGAGGTAGTGCACCTCGTCCATCACCACGTACGCCAGGCCCTCGAGGGTGGCCGAGCCGGCGTAGAGCATGTTGCGCAGCACCTCGGTGGTCATCACCACCACCGGGGCGTCGCCGTTGATGGCGTTGTCGCCGGTGAGCAGCCCGACCTGCTCGGCGCCGTAGCGGTCGACCAGGTCGTGGTACTTCTGGTTCGACAGGGCCTTGATCGGGGTGGTGTAGAAGCACTTGCGCCGCCGGGGCGGGGCGACCTCGTCCCCGGTCGCGGGCGCCGTGGCGTCGCCGGGCGCGGTGGCGCGCGCCGGCGTGCCGCGCAGCGCCAGGTGCACGGCGAACTCGCCGACCACGGTCTTGCCGGCGCCGGTCGGGGCGCAGACCAGCACGCCGCTGCCCCGTTCCAGCGCCTGGCACGCCTCCCGCTGGAAGTCGTCGAGATCGAACCCCAGATCGAGGGCGAACTCGTCCAGCGCCGGGAACTGTGAGGCCTGCGCGGCCCGGCGGCGCGCCGCGGCGTACCGCTCGGCGGGGCTCGACATGCCTCCAAGATTAGTGCGTACCGCCGACAGCCACCGGACAAGGCCGACCGGCAGGGGGGTCGGAGGCGGTCGGTAGGGTGCACGACGTGCCGGATCATGCCGAACCGCCCCACGTCTCGCACAGCGCCGACGACGCCGTCCGCCCCGGTCCGTCCCGCCGGCCGGTGGAGGCGGTCCTGTTCGACTTCCACGGCACCCTGGCCCAGGTGGAGGAGCCCCGGGAGTGGGTGCTCGCGGCCGCGGCCGCCTGCGGGGTGACCCTGGAACGGATGCGGGCCACCGCGCTGGCCGACCGGCTGCTGACCGCCGGCCGGGCCGGCGGGCCGCTGCCGACCCGGGTGCCGCCCCGGTTGACGGAGCTCTGGGCCGACCGCGATCTCTACCCGCACGCCCACCGGGGCGCCTACACCGGGCTCGCGGAGACCGTGGACGCGGGCATCGACGGCTTCGCCGACGCGCTCTACGAGCGGGTGCTGGTGCCCGAGGGCTGGGTGCCCTACCCGGACACCGCCCCGACCCTGGCCGCGCTGCGGGCCGGGGGCGTCCGGGTGGCCGTGGTCAGCAACATCGGCTTCGACATCCGGCCGCACTTCGAGGCGTGGGGGCTGGCCGGGCTGGTCGACGCGTTCGTGCTGTCGTACGAGGTGGGACGCTGCAAGCCGGACCCGGGGATCTTCCTGCGCGCCTGCGGGATGCTCGGCGTCGACCCGGAGCGGACGCTGATGGTGGGCGACACCCCGGCCGACGCGGGGGCGGTCACGGCCGGGTGCGCGGTGCTGGTGCTGCCGGCCGCCGAGGCGGGCCGGGCCAACGGCCTGGGCGCCGTGCTGGACCTGGCCGGCGTCGAGGAGCAGCGCTAACCACACGTCGACAGCGCCGCTAGCACCCGGCGCTAACGCGAAGGCGTTATCGTCGCTGCCATGATCACCGAGACGTCGCCCCGGGACCGGATCGTGCGGGCCGCCGCCGCGCTGCTCGCCGAGGGCGGCCGGGAGGCCGTCTCCACCCGCGCGGTCAGCCGGGCGGCGGGGGTGCAGGCGCCCACGATCTACCGCCAGTTCGGCGACATGCGCGGCCTGCTCGACGCGGCGGCCAGCTACGGGTTCGCCGCGTACCTGCACGCCCAGGCAGCCGGGGACCTCGCCGGCGACCCGGTCGACGACCTGCGCCGCGGCTGGGACCTGCACGTCGGCTTCGGCGTGGCCAACCCGGCCTTCCACGCGCTCATGTACGGCGACCCGCGCCCCGGCGCCACCCCGACCGCGACCCGGGTCGCGGCCGACATCCTGCGTCAGCTCGTGCACCGGGTGGCCGAGGCCGGCCGGCTGCGTACGGGCGTCGACGAGGCCACCGAGATGCTGCACGCCACCGGCTGCGGGGTCACCCTCACCCTGATCCGGACCCCGCCGCCGCAGCGCGACCCGGCCCTGTCGACCCGCACCCGGGAGGCGGTGCTCGCCGCCCTGGTCACCGACTCGGCCGCCGCCCGGGCCACCTCCCGGACCGACCGTCCGATCCGGCACGCCGTGGCGCTGCGCGCCGCCCTCGACACGCTGGCCACCGACCTGACCGTCGCCGAACGCACCCTGCTCGCCGAGTGGCTGGACCGCATCACCCGCACCCCCCGCACCCCCCACTGACCC
>NZ_JBPQTK010000170.1:0-10359 GCF_051386315.1 Micromonospora sp. URMC 107 | reverse complement strand
ACGCCGTGTTCCTCTTCGTCGGCCTGATCCGGATGGTGACGCCGACCGAGTACAGCACGTTCGGTGGCCGGGCGGGCGGGACGGGGCGGACGAGCGCTTAGGCTGGGCGAATGGTTGATCGCACCGTGCCCGGCCCGACCGACGCGAGCGTGCGGCGGGCACTGCACCGGGCCGCGAGCGGGCGGGCGCTCGACGTCGACGAGGCCGCCGTGCTGCTGGCCGCCCGGGGCGAGGCGCTGGACGGGCTGCTCGACGTGGCGGGCGCAGTGCGCGACGCCGGCCTGCGCGAGGCCGGGCGGCCGGGCGTGGTCACGTACTCGAAGAAGGTCTTCATCCCCCTCACCCGGCTGTGCCGGGACCGGTGTCACTACTGCACCTTCGCGACGGTGCCGCACCGGCTGCCGGCGGCCTTCCTCGACCGGGACGAGGTGCTCGCCATCGCCCGGGCGGGGGCGGCCCAGGGCTGCAAGGAGGCCCTGTTCACGCTCGGCGACCGGCCGGAGGAGCGCTGGCCGGCGGCCCGGCGGTGGCTGGACGAGCGCGGCTACGACTCCACGCTGGACTACCTGCGCGCCTGCGCGGTGGCGGTGCTGGAGGAGACCGGACTGCTGCCCCACCTCAACCCGGGCGTGCTGTCCTGGTCGGAGTTGCAGCGGCTCAAGCCCGTCGCGCCCAGCATGGGGATGATGCTGGAGACGACGGCGACGCGGCTCTGGTCGGAGCCGGGCGGCCCGCACTTCGGTTCCCCGGACAAGGAGCCGGCGGTCCGGCTGCGGGTGCTCGACGACGCGGGCCGGGTCGGCGTGCCGTTCACCACCGGCATCCTGATCGGCATCGGCGAGACCGCCGCCGAGCGGGTCGACGCGATCTTCGCAATCCGCCGCGCGCACCGGGAGTACGGCCACCTCCAGGAGGTGATCGTGCAGAACTTCCGCGCGAAGCCGGACACGGCAATGCGCGGAATGCCCGACGCCGAGCTGCACGACCTGGCCGCCACGGTGGCGGTGGCCCGGGTGCTGCTCGGGCCGAAGGCCCGGATCCAGGCCCCGCCGAACCTCATCGCGGGCGAGTACGACCTGCTGCTGCGCGCCGGCATCGACGACTGGGGCGGGGTCTCCCCGTTGACCCCGGACCACGTCAACCCGGAGCGCCCCTGGCCGCAGATCGACGAGCTGGCCCGGCACACGGAGAAGTCCGGCTTCACCCTGCGCGAGCGGCTGACGATCTACCCCGAGTACGTGCGGGCCGGCGACCCGTGGCTGGACCCGCGCCTGCTGCCGCACGTCCGCGCGCTGGCCGACCCGGCGACGGGGCTGGCCGTCGAGGAGGCGCGACCGGTGGGCCGCCCCTGGCAGGAGCCCGACGAGACGTACGGCGGTCGGGTCGACCTGCACGCCACCATCGACACCACCGGGCGGACCGGCGACCGGCGCGGCGACTTCGACCACGTCTACGGCGACTGGGCCGAGGTGGCCGGCAAGGTCACCGTCGGGGGCGGGGCGGGGACCGACCGCGACCTGCGGGCCGGCCTGCGGCTGGCGGCCGACGATCCGGCGGCGCTGCTGGACCCGCGGCACACCGACGCCGCGCTGGCGCTGTTCGCCGCTGACGGGCCGGCGCTCGACGAGCTGTGCCGCCTCGCCGACGACGTCCGCCGGGCGGCGGTCGGCGACGACGTGACGTACGTGGTCAACCGCAACATCAACTTCAGCAACGTCTGCTACGTCGGCTGCCGCTTCTGCGCCTTCGCCCAGCGGGAGCGGGACGCCGACGCGTACCGGCTCTCGGTGGACCAGGTCGCCGACCGGGCCGAGGAGGCGTGGGCGGCCGGCGCCAGCGAGGTCTGCCTCCAGGGCGGCATCGACCCGAAGCTGCCGGTGACCGTCTACGCCGACCTGGTCCGGGCGATCAAGGCGCGGGTGCCGGGGATGCACGTGCACGCGTTCTCGCCCATGGAGATCGTCACCGCCGCCGCCAAGGCCGGCGTGTCCGTGCGGGAGTGGCTGACCGGGCTGCGCGAGGCCGGGCTGGACACCATCCCGGGCACCGCCGCCGAGATCCTCGACGACGACGTGCGCTGGGTGCTCACCAAGGGCAAACTGCCGGCCGCCGCCTGGGTCGACGTGGTCGGCACGGCCCACGAGCTGGGCATCCGGTCCAGCTCCACCATGATGTACGGCCACGTGGACCACCCCGCGCAGTGGCTCGCGCACTTCCGGGTGCTGGCCGGGGTGCAGGACCGCACGGGCGGGTTCACCGAGTTCGTGGCGCTGCCGTTCGTGCACACCAACGCGCCGATCTACCTCGCCGGCATCGCCCGTCCGGGGCCGACGTGGCGGGAGAACCGGGTCGTGCACGCGATGGCCCGGCTGCTGTTGCACGGCCGGATCGACAACATCCAGTGCTCGTGGGTGAAGCTCGGTGACGAGGGCACGGCGGCGATGCTGCGGAGCGGCTGCAACGACCTGGGCGGCACGCTGATGGAGGAGACGATCTCCCGGATGGCCGGTTCCGGCAACGGCTCGGCGCGTACGGAGGAGCAGTTGATCGCCATCGCGACGGCCGCCGGGCGGCCGGCCCGCAGGCGCACGACCGCGTACGGCCGCCCCCGCCCCTGACGCGGCGGGCGCCGCCCAGCGGGGGCGCGCCGCAGGTCGTCGGGGGTGGACATCGACGGTTGTCCCGACCCTCCACACCCGACCCCGCGCGTCCCGCCGCTGGCCGGCCGGGCCGGTCGGCCGCGTCCGTACCGACTGGTGGGACGAGCGCCCGCCGGCCGACCGGATTTCTGTCCTCAGTGGAGCGGCACCCGGATTCGTCCGACCCAGCAGCGCCTTGGCGGCTCCCCGAGGGCCGGGGGACGCCGCGGCGCCGCCTCGCGCCGTCCACATCGTGGGCGGAGGGCCGTCGGCGTCCCGCGCTCGACGGGCGGTCCGCGCCAACTCGGGTTAACCTGTGCCCCACCAAGATCAACGGATCGTGGTGGGTGACTTCCGAGGGTCCCCGCCGGCCTGCCCCGTCGGGTCGGCGGGGGAGCGCCACGGGAGAAAACTCGGGCAACTCGCCGGAGAGGGCGTTACTCGGCCGGGGTCTGAATCGATAGGGCAGGTTGCGAGGCCGGATGGCCGGGTGGCCGTCCGGAGTGTTGTCGGGAGGACGACTCCATTATCAAGTCCGGCTTGACGGCGCACGTATTACACGCGTGTAATTTGAATGGGGTTGTTCGCGCGGAACGCAACAAATCGGGACCGTACGGACAAGCACGCCTTCCGCGTGGGGGGTTGCAGCGGCGATGACGCCGGTGCGCGACAAGGAGGCATCTGATGGACGGCCAGCTTGAGGTGGCCGACCTGCTCGGAAACGCGCCGGAGTGGCAGGAGCGGGCGCTTTGCTCCCAGACCGATCCGGAGGCGTTCTTTCCCGAGAAGGGCGGCTCGACCCGCGAGGCGAAGCGGATCTGCTCGCGCTGTGAGGTGAAGACGGAATGCCTCGAATACGCTCTCGGCCACGACGAGCGATTCGGGATCTGGGGCGGGCTCTCGGAGCGGGAGCGGCGCAAGCTCAAGCGGCGGGCCGCCTGAGCGTTGCCGGGCCGGGGCGGTGGGGGCCGCCCGGCTCAGGCCAACTCGTCGGGGTCCACCCCGAGCAGATTGGCCACCTGTTCGATGATCACGTCGTGTACGAGATCCGCGAGGTCCTCGCGGTCCATCGCACGGAACTCCAACGGCCGGCGGTAGAGCACGATCCGCGGGGGCACCTCCTGCCGGCCGGGCCGACCGGGCAGCAGCCGGGCGAGCGGCACCTCGCCGTCCTCCAGCACGTCGGAGTCGTAGACGTTGAGGTCCGGCGGGACGTCCTCCACCGCGAACTCGACCCCGGCCAACTCCTTGGCGAACCGCCGTTCGAGGGTCTCGACCGTGTCCAGCACCAGGTCGTCGAAGATCTCCGCCTTCGTACGCGCCAACGGCACCGTCGCCGGGACCAGCCGCCCGCGCAGACCGCGCCCGTGCCGGTCGCGGTGGGCGCGCCGGCCGGGGCCGGGGCGGCGGTGTTCCGGGCTCGTCATGAGGGCAAGGTTAGCGCCCGTACCGACCTGGCCTGCGGCAGCGCCTCCGACGCGGCGCGGCGCGGCCGCGCCGGCCGAATTGTGATCACCGTGACGGGCGTGTCGCAACGCGAAGCAGTGCGCCGGACCCGGTAATGGAGATACCCTGCCGCCGTGAGGTCACCACGGCGCTGCTCCCGTAACGGCTGCCCCCGGCAAGCGGTCGCCACGCTGACCTATGTCTACAACGAGTCGACAGCGGTGGTCGGCCCGCTGGCGGCATTCGCCGAGCCGCACACGTACGACCTCTGTGAGCCGCACGCCCGGAGCCTCACGGCGCCGCGCGGTTGGGACGTCGTCCGGCACGAGGGCGAGTTCGAACCCCCGCCGCCGACCACCGACGACCTCGTCGCCCTCGCGGAGGCCGTCCGCGAGGCCGCCCCCCCGGTGGCCCCCCGCCCGCCCGAGGACGACCAGGCCACCAACTCGACTCCCCAGACGGGCCGCCGAGGGCACCTCCGCGTCATCCCCCCGAACCACTGACCCGCCGCTGGCCGGGCCGCAAGTCGGGGCCGCTGGCTGGGCCGCTGGCTGGGCCGCTGGCTGGGCCGCTGGCCGGCCGACGGAGACGGGGAGACAGCTCCGCGCGAACTCGGCAGCGTGCCGGCCGAGGCGGGCCGGATGGGCACGCCGGGCACTGTCGAGCTGAATCGTTTGCGACATCAGCTCGACAGCGCGGGTGAGATGGGACCGGGCACCCGCGTTCGGACCCCGGCGCCCCGCCGGTCGAGGGCGCACCGCCGGCACGCGGACCCTTCGGAGGCGCGACCCGCCCGTTCCGGGGGCGCGGCCCGCTCGTTCCGGTGCCTTGCCCGCGTGGCGGCGGCGGAGGACCGGCGGTGCGCCGGGCATGTCCAGGGCCTTTTCCGGGCGGTGCCCGGCCACCTCGGGCGCGCGAAACAGATCCCGCCGCGACACGCCGGCAGCGCCACGACAAGGGCACGCAGCGTGGCTAGCGTGCGCCCCAGTGTGATCGCGGGCGCGGGAGGTCGATGGTGAACGAGGCACTGCGGGTGGCGATGGCCGAGAAGGGGGAGACCGCCGAGTCGCTGGCGGAGAAGGTGGGGGTCGACCCGAAGACGGCGGGGCGGTGGCTCGCGGCGGGCCGGATCCCGCACCCCAGGACCCGGCTCGCCGTCGCCGAGGTCCTCGGGCGCGATGCCGCCGAGCTGTGGCCCGAGCCGTTCCGCCGCCGCGACCTGCCGTGGTTCCGACCGTGGGCCGAACTGGAGCAGGACGCCGTCTCGATCAGGTCGTACCAGCCGCTGCTCGTGCCGGGCCTGCTCCAGACCGAGGGGTACGCCCGCGCGGTGCTGGCGACCGGCGGCCTGCTGCCGGCGGCCGAGGTCGACGAGATCGTGGGTGGCCGGCTGGCCCGGCAGGCGATCCTGGCCCGGGACGCCCCGCCCCAGCTCGTCGCCGTGATCGACGAGGCGGTGCTGCGCCGGCGGGTGGGGGACCGGGCGGTGATGGCCGGGCAACTGGCCCACCTGCTGGCGGTCGCCGCGCAGGAGCACGTGCAGGTCCGGGTGATCCCCGCCGAGGCGCCGTGGCACACCGGGCTCGCCGGCCCGTTCGTGCTGATCCGGCTGCCCGACGGCGCCGAGACGGCCTATCTGGACAACCAGCTGCGCGGTCAGGTCGTGACCGAGAGTGCCGACATTGCTAGCCTGGGCGCCAGATGGGAGAGCGTCGCCGGCGAGGCGCTGCCGCGACGCCAGTCGATCGAGCTGATCGGGGAAGTGGCGACGACATGGACATGACCGACGCCCGCTGGCGCACCGCGACCCGCAGCAGCAACAACGGTGGCGACTGCGTCGAGGTGGCCGACAACCTGCCAGGTCGGGTGCTCGTGCGGGACAGCAAGGACCGCGCCGGGGCCGTGCTCACCTTCGCGCCGGACGCCTGGCGGGCGTTCGTCGGGTCGGCCGGCAGGGGCGGGCGCGCCGGCTGATCGGGCCGTGCCCCAGGCGTACGCCCGTCCGCGCGGGGTGCGGCCGCCGGACGCCGCGGTCGCGAGACCGGACCGTCACCGTGCCCTCGCACTTCGCGCACGCTGACCCGCCGTCCGTCGTCGCCGTCGGACCATGCCTAAGATCTGTCGTTCACCGCACCTGACGTCCCGTCGGCGCGCCGCCTCCGCCTGCCCACCGACGATGACCTCAAGGAGTCGTCACATGCGAACTCCCCTCCGGCCCCTCACCCGGCGTGGGCTGCTGACCGGCGCTCTCGGCTCGGCGGCACTGCTGGCGGCGGGCGGCTCGCTGACCGGCTGCGGCACCAGGGGCGCCGCCCAGACGGAGGCCGGCTGCGTCAGCGAGGACCTCTCCGGCACCGAGAAGACGCTGACGTTCTCCAACTGGCCGCAGTACATGGACGTGGACGACGCCGACTCCGCCAAGCGGCCGACCCTCGACGCCTTCGTCGCCGAGAGCGGCATCCAGGTCGCCTACACGGAGGACGTCAACGACAACAACGAGTTCTTCGGCAAGGTGCGGAACCAGCTCGCCGGGTGCCAGTCGACCGGGCGGGACATCGTCGTCCTCACCGACTGGATGGCGGCCCGGATGATCCGGCTCGGCTGGGTCCAGAAGCTGGACAAGGCGAAGCTGCCCAACGTCGAGGCCAACCTGCTGCCCTCGCTGCGCGGCCGGTCCTTCGACCCGGAGGACCAGCTCGCCATCCCCTGGCAGTCCGGCCTGGCCGGCCTCGCCTACAACGGCAGGGTGACCAGGGAGATCCGGACGGTCGACGAGCTGCTCACCCGCCCCGACCTCAAGGGCAAGGTCACCGCGCTGGCCGAGATGCGGGACACCATGGGCCTGCTGCTCCAGTCGAACGGCCACGACCCGGCGAACTTCACGAGCGCCCAGTTCGACGACGCGCTCGCGAAGCTCAGGAAGGCCGTCGACTCCGGTCAGATCCGCAGGTTCACCGGCAACGACTACGCGCCGGACCTCGCCAAGGGCGACATCGCCGCCTGCATCTGCTGGTCCGGCGACGCCATCCAGCTCGGCTTCGACGACGACAGGATCAGGTTCGTGGTGCCCGAGTCCGGGGTGATGATCTGGTCGGACAACGTGGTGGTGCCGAACAAGGCCACCCACAAGGGCAACGCCGAGCGCCTCGTCGACCACTACTACGAGCCGGCGGTCGCCGCCCGGCTCGCCGCGTTCGTCAACTACATCTGCCCCGTCCGGGGTGCCCAGGCCGAGATGGAGAAGATCGACCCGGCGCTGGCCGCCAACCCGCTGATCTTCCCCGACGACGCCATGCTGTCGCGGTCCAAGGTCTTCATGGCGCTGGACGAGAAGCAGGAACGCGAGTACGAGGGCAAGTTCCAGCAGGTCATCGGGGCGTGAGCGGGATGGGTGGGACGACTGCGGGACGCGAGACCCCGGGCGGCGACCTGCGGCTGGCCAACCTCACCAAGCGCTTCGGCGCCGTCACCGCGGTGGACGACCTCAGCCTGACCGTCCCGCAGGGCTCCTTCTTCGCCCTGCTCGGCGCGTCCGGCTGCGGCAAGACCACCACGCTGCGGATGATCGCCGGCTTGGAGGAGCCGACCGGCGGGCGGGTGCTGCTGGGCGAACGGGACGTCACCCGGCTGCGCCCGTACAAGCGGCCGGTGAACACCGTCTTCCAGAGCTACGCGCTCTTCCCGCACCTGAACGTCTTCGAGAACGTGGCGTTCGGGCTGCGCCGGCGGGGCATCCGCTCCGTCGACGACGAGGTCATGGGCATGCTCGCGCTGGTGCAGCTCGACGACCACGGCCACCGCCGCCCCGCCCAGCTCTCCGGCGGACAGCAGCAGCGGGTCGCGCTGGCCCGCGCCCTGGTCAACCGTCCGCAGGTGCTGCTGCTGGACGAGCCGCTCGGCGCGCTGGACCTGACGCTGCGCCGGCGGATGCAGCTCGAACTCAAGCGGATCCAGACCGAGGTCGGCATCACGTTCGTGCACGTCACCCACGACCAGGAGGAGGCCATGACGATGGCCGACACCGTCGCGGTGATGAACGCCGGGCGGATCGAACAGCTCGGCGCCCCCGCCGACCTCTACGAGTACCCGGCCACGGCGTTCGTGGCGAACTTCCTCGGCCGGTCCAACCTGCTCGCCGGCGAGGCGGCCGGCGCGGGCGGGGACGAGGTGGCGGTGTCGGCGCACGGCCGGGGCTTCTCGGTGCCCGCCGGCCGGGCCCGGGTCGACCGGGGGCCGGTCCACCTCGGCGTACGCCCGGAGAAGCTGCACCTGGTCGACTCCGTCGACCAGGTGCCCGCCGGGTGCCAGCACGTCACAGGGGTGGTCACCGACGCCTCCTACGTGGGGGTGAGCACCCAGTACCTGCTGCGCACCGGCTGGGGCGACGAGCTGACGGCCTTCGTCGCCAACAGCGGCACGGTCCGTCCGCTGCCCTTGGGCGCGGAGGCGGTGGCGTACTGGGACCCGCGGCACGCCTTCCTGCTGCCCCGGGAACCCGGCGGGCAGGACCGGAGCGCGCCCGCGCGGGACGAGCCGGTCGGCGTGCCGTCGTGAGCGCCCTGGCGCACCTGCCCACCGGTTCCGCCCCGCCGGCGACACCCGCACCGCCCCGCCCGCCCGGGCGGCACCGGCTCCTGCCGTACCTGCTGCTGCCCGCGGCGGCATGGCTGTTCGTCTTCTTCGCGGTGCCGCTGCTGCAACTCGCCGCCGCCAGCCTCTACGACCCGACCGGCTCGCTCGCCACCGGGTACGCGATGACCTGGGCGTTCGGCAACTACCCCGACGCGCTCGCCGCGTACTGGCCGCAGTTCGGGCGCTCCTTCGGCTACGCCGGGGCCGCGCTGGTGCTGGCGTTGCTGGCCGGCTACCCGCTGGCGTACGCGATCGCGCAGAAGGCCGGCCGGTGGCGGAACCTGCTGCTGGTCTGCGTGGTCGCGCCGATGTTCACCAGCTTCCTGGTGCGCACGCTGGCCTGGAAGACCATCCTGTCGGACAACGGCTGGCTCGTCGGGCTGCTGCGCGACGTGCACCTGCTCGCCCCCGACGGCCGGCTGCTGGCCACCCCCGTCGCGGTGGTGCTCGGCCTGACGTACAACTTCCTGCCCTTCCTGGTGCTGCCGCTCTACGCGAGCCTGGAGCGGCTGGACCCCCGGCTGCTGGAGGCGGCCGGCGACCTCTACGCCGGCCCGTGGCGGACCTTCCGCCGGGTCACGCTGCCGCTCTCCATGCCCGGCCTGGTCGCCGGCACGCTGCTGTTCTTCATCCCGGCCAGCGGCGACTACATCAACGCCGAACTGCTCGGGACCCCCAACGAGTACATGATCGGCAACGTCATCGACTCGGCGTTCCTGGTCCGGCTGGACTACCCGCAGGGCGCCGCGCTGTCGTTCCTGCTGATGACGGCGATCCTCGCGGTGGTATTCGGCTACCTGCGCCGCACCGGCACGCAGGAGGTGCTCTGACCGGTGGGACACCGTTTCGGACGCTGGCTGGCCGACCGCTGGGTGACGGGCGTGGCGCTGCTGGTGCTCGGCTACCTCCTCCTGCCGGTCGCCGTGGTCGCCGCGCTCTCCTTCAACCGGCCCTCCAGCCGCCTGTCGTACGACTTCAACGAGTTCACCCTCGACAACTGGCGCAACCCGTGCGCCACCTCCGACATGTGCGACGCGGTGGTGCGCAGCGTGCAGATCGGCTTCGTCTCGACCGTGGTCGCCACGGTGCTCGGCACCCTGATGGCGTTCGCGCTGGCGCGGCACCGGTTCCGTGGCCGTGCCGGGATCAACGTGCTGATCTTCCTGCCGATGGCCACCCCCGAGCTGGTGATGGGCACCTCGCTGCTGGCCCTCTTCGTCTCCGCCGGGGTGCCGCAGGGCTTCTGGACCGTCGTCGTCGCGCACGTCATGTTCTGCCTGTCGTTCGTGGTGGTCACGGTCAAGGCGCGGCTGGCCGGGATGGACTCCCGGCTGGAGGAGGCCGCGATGGACCTCTACGCGAGCGAGTGGCAGACCTTCCGGCGGATCACCCTGCCGCTGGCGCTACCCGGCATCGTGGCCGCCGCGCTGCTCGCGTTCTCGCTCTCCTTCGACGACTTCATCGTCACGAACTTCAACGCCGGCACCACCGTCACGTTCCCCATGTACGTCTGGGGCGCCGCCCAGCGGGGCATCCCGCCGCAGGTCAACGTCATCGGCACCGCGATGTTCCTGATCGCGCTCCTGCTGGTCCTGACCAGCACCCTGCACGCCCGCCCCACAAGACAAACCACGTAACCCAC
>NZ_JBPQTK010000169.1:0-10421 GCF_051386315.1 Micromonospora sp. URMC 107 | reverse complement strand
CACAGGGGGCCGCGGCCGGCGCGGAGCAGCAGCAGCGCGAGCTGCGTGCCGTCGGTGCCGAGGGCGGCCCGGAAACGGGCCGTTTCCGGTGGTACGGGTCAGCAGGCCACGTCGATGCCCCGGGCGCGCAGGAACGGCGCCGGGTCGATCTGGTTCCACATCTGGCCCTGGTGCACCTCGAAGTGCAGGTGCGGGCCGGTGGAGTCGCCGGTGGACCCCTCCAGGCCGATGGTCTGCCCGGCGCCGACCTTCTCGCCCACGCCCACCCTGGTGGTGCTCAGGTGGGCGTAGTGGGTCAGGTAACCGTTGCCGTGGTCGACGAAGACGGAGATGCCGTACCCGTCGCCGACGTCGCCGGCCTTGGTGACGGTGCCGCCGAAGGCCGCGCGGACCGGGGTGCCGGCGGGCAGCGCGAAGTCGATGCCGGCGTGCTGGGTGCCCCAACGCGGGCCGTAGCAGGAGGTGATCGCCGCGCCCTTCATCGGGATGACCCAGCTGGGCTTCGGCTTGCTGGTCTTCTTCGGCCTCGGCTCGGCGGAGGTCGTCTTCGGGCTGGGCTTCGCCGACGGGCGGGCCTTCGTCGGGCTGGGCGTCGGGCTCGCCGAGGGCGTGGCCGGGGCGGTCGTCTCACGCGTGGAGCGGTCGGCGCGGTCGGCCGCCTCCGCGCGGGCCTGCGGCTCCACCGCGGCGGCCGGGAGGGAGGGTTCGTCGTTCCCGGTGGCCGCGAAGGCCGCCCCACCGAGGCCGAGGCCGGCCAGGGCCGCCGCGGCGATGATCACGCGGGTGCGGCTGCCGAACCGCCGGCGCGGGGCGGGGGCGTCGGGGGTGTTCTCGTTCCGAATGTCTTCCTGCACGGCGGACCTTCACTGATCGAGGGGGCACTTGACCTCGAAATACTGGTGTCGCCACGCCGCGTGACGGGTACTGGGACGCAACCGCGCCGGGGCGGGGACGGCCATTGCCGTCCGGTACGTACCCGTCCGGGGCCTTCGCTCGCAAAAGTGATCATGTGAAGCCGTGGTGCCCGTCACAATCGTGGATGTGACCCGGCTTACTTTGGTCGGCGGTGGCAAACGAAAAACCGCCCGGATCGGCAGATCCGGGCGGTCAACGGGCGATGCGCAGCGTCAGGGCGCGGCTACCTCGCTGTAGTGCGCTTCGACTTGTAGCTTGATGTCCACTCCGCGCTCCATGAGCCACGGCACCGGGTCGCGCGGCTCGCCCTTGACATGCACCTCGAGGTGCAGGTGGGAGCCGTAGGAGTGGCCGGTGTTGCCGACGAGGCCGAGCTGGTCGCCCGTCTTCACCTGCTGCCCCTCCTTCACGCTCAGCGCGGAGGAGTGGCCGTAGATCGCCTCGCTGCCGTCGGCGTGCTGGACGATGACGGTGTAGCCGTAGCCGCCGAACCAACCGGCCTTGGTGACGGTGCCGCTGTGGATGGCGACGTAGGGCGTGCCCTCGGGGGCGACCAGGTCGACGCCGGTGTGCAGCTTGCCCCAGCGCATGCCGTAGGGCGAGTGGAACTCGTAGTCCTGCTGCAGCGGGAGCAGCCAGACGTCGGACTCGGCGGACTCGTCCGCCCCGCCCCGGTTGCTGTCGCGGCTGGCGCGGTCGGCGGCGTCGACGCGGGCCGCGGCGTCCTGGTTGATGGTCGAGGCGGCCTTGAGCTCGTCGAGGACCGACGGGCTGACGCTCTTGGCGTCGGGCAGGGCGCTCGCACCGATCGCGACGATGCCGGCGCCGACGAACGCCGTGGTGACGACGGCTGCGTAGCGGCTACGCGGGGGGGTGGGTACGCGGCGGCGGCCGCGATATCGATCGGGCTCAGACGACAGGCGCTGGCGCACGCACACCCTCCGTTGTCGGGGATCCGAAGCGGCTTCGTCGACGCCCGTGAAGCTCGGGTGAACGTCGGCTGACCGCGTCGTCACCCGTCCGTGGACCTGATGACAACCGTGGACACGTTAGCCAACCACCAGTCCCGTTACAAGCCGAAGCGCCGAATTGCCGCCGCGTTCTGTCCCTTTGCGTCCATTATTGTCACAGGTCGTACCCCTCGAACGGTGCCCCCCTAACTGCCCGTTCGTCGCGCAGGGTGACCGAACGGCGGAGTCGTCCGGCTTGACGCCGAGGGTCGGCGGGCTCCGTCGTACCGGCGCGGCGGGGACCCGGCCGGGCCGCGCGCCCGCCGGCTTCGCCGCCCGGATTTCCCGGGCCGGGCCGGGCGGGTTACCGTTCGTTCAGTGAAGCCGCGGAGCCGGTGAAAGGGATGCGCTGATGAGCTCTCGTGTTCGGGTCGTCGTCGCCAAGCCGGGCCTGGACGGCCACGACCGTGGCGCAAAGGTCGTCGCGCGTGCCCTGCGGGACGCCGGCATGGAGGTCATCTACACCGGTCTGCACCAGACCCCGGAACAGATCGTGGAGACCGCGATCCAGGAGGACGCCGACGCGGTCGGCCTCTCCGTGCTGTCGGGGGCGCACATGACGCTGTTCCGGCGGGTGGTGGAGCTGCTCGGTGAGCGCGACGCCCGCGACATCGTCGTGTTCGGCGGCGGCATCATCCCCGACGCCGACATCCCGGAGTTGCAGCGGATCGGCGTCGCCAAGATCTTCACGCCGGGCGCGACCACCCAGTCGATCGTCGAGTGGGTTCGGCAGAACGTCGCCCAGCCCGTCGCCTGACCGCGGTCGCGGATTCGGGGCCGACGGTGGGTCGGCGGTCGACACAGGACAGGGGGAGGGGCCGGACGCACCCCTCACACGTCCGGCCCCTCTATGCACGATGCCCCGCCGCCACCCCTCGACCGACAGGGCATCGGCCGCTCCCGTCGCCGCGCTGCGAGCAGCGCTCCGACACCTGACTCAACGACGCCCCCACGGAGGGGTTACGCGCCCCCGGCAACATCGCCCGGACGGCTGACATCGGGCCGAAGTCGCGGAAAGGCCGCGCGACGCCGCCGATTGTGCATTACCACACAACCCGCACCCGCTCGGTTGCCGGCGGTGTCCACCTCGCTAGGCTGCGCCCAATGGCCTGTGTCAAGTGATGACAGGCGTCAAACTGTTTTCCATAACGCTGGTGGCGGCGCGACGGCGCGCCGCGGAGACGGGACGGGACGCGCAAACGTGGACCTGTACGAGTACCAGGGGCGGGACCTGTTCGAACGGCACGGCTTGCCCGTGCTCGCCGGCGGCGTCGCCACGACCCCGGAGGAGGCCCGCGCGATCGCCGAACGCCTCGGCGGTCGGGTGGTCGTCAAGGCGCAGGTGAAGGTCGGTGGCCGAGGCAAGGCCGGCGGCGTGAAGCTGGCCGAGGGCGCGGAGGAGACGGTGGCCCGCGCCACCGACATCCTCGGCATGGACATCAAGGGCCACACCGTCCACAAGGTCATGATCACGGTGACCGCGGACGTGGCCGAGGAGTACTACTTCTCCTACCTGCTCGACCGGGCGAACCGCACCTTCCTCTGCATCGCCAGCGTCGCCGGCGGCATGGACATCGAGCAGGTCGCCGCCGAGACCCCGGAGAAGGTCGTCAAGGCCCCGATCGACGCCAACACCGGCGTCGACGAGGCGAAGGCGCGCGAGATCGTCACCGCCGCCAACTTCCCCGCCGACGTGGCCGACCAGGTCGTCGAGGCCGCCGTGGGGCTGTGGAAGGCATTCGTCGCGGAGGACGCCACGCTGGTCGAGGTGAACCCGCTGGCCAAGACCGGCGACGGCAAGCTGCTGCTGCTCGACGCCAAGATCACCCTCGACGAGAACGCCGGGTTCCGGCACCCGGACCACGAGGCGCTGGTCGACCAGGCCGCGGTGGACCCGCTGGAGCAGGCCGCCAAGGAGAAGGACCTCAACTACGTCAAGCTCGACGGGGAGGTCGGGATCATCGGCAACGGCGCCGGCCTGGTCATGTCGACTCTCGACGTGGTCGCGTACGCCGGTGAGCGGCACGGCGGCGTCAAGCCGGCCAACTTCCTCGACATCGGCGGTGGCGCGAGCGCCGCCGTGATGGCGAACGGGCTGGAGATCGTCCTCTCCGACCCGTCGGTGAAGAGCGTCTTCGTCAACGTCTTCGGCGGCATCACCGCCTGCGACGAGGTCGCCAACGGCATCGTGCAGGCGCTGGCCCTGCTCGAGCAGCGCGGCGAGCAGGTCACCAAGCCGCTGGTCGTCCGCCTCGACGGCAACAACGCCGAGGCCGGCCGGGCGATTCTCGACGGCGCGAACAACCCGCTGGTCCAGCGGGTCGACACGATGGATGGCGCGGCCGAGCGGGCCGCCGAGCTGGCGGCTGCGGGGGTCTGACAATGGCTATCTGGCTGACCAAGGACTCGAAGGTCATCGTCCAGGGGATGACCGGTTCCGAGGGTTCCAAGCACACCCGGCGGATGCTCGCCGCGGGCACCAACGTCGTCGGTGGCGTCAACCCGCGCAAGGCGGGCCAGACGGTCGACTTCGACGGCACCGAGCTGCCGGTCTTCGCCAGCGTCGCGGACGCGATGGCGCAGACCGGTGCGGACGTGACCGTGATCTTCGTGCCGCCGCAGTTCACCAAGGGCGCGGTCGTCGAGGCGATCGACGCCGGGATCGACCTGGCCGTGGTGATCACCGAGGGCGTGCCGGTGCACGACACCGCCGCGTTCTGGGCGTACAACGTCGCCAAGGGGGAGCGGACCCGGATCATCGGCCCGAACTGCCCGGGCATCGCCTCGCCGGGCGCCTCCAACGCCGGCATCATCCCGGCCGACATCACCGGCACCGGCCGCATCGGCCTGGTCAGCAAGAGCGGCACGCTGACCTACCAGATGATGTACGAGCTGCGTGACATCGGCTTCTCGACCTGCGTCGGCATCGGCGGTGACCCGATCATCGGCACCACCCACATCGACGCGCTCGCCGCGTTCGAGGCTGACCCGGAGACCGACGCGATCGTCATGATCGGTGAGATCGGTGGCGACGCCGAGGAGCGGGCCGCCGAGTTCATCAAGGCGAACGTGACCAAGCCGGTGGTCGGCTACATCGCCGGCTTCACCGCGCCCCCCGGCAAGACCATGGGGCACGCCGGTGCGATCATCTCCGGCTCGGCGGGCACGGCCGACGCCAAGAAGAGCGCGCTGGAGGCCGTCGGCGTCAAGGTCGGCAAGACCCCGACCGAGACCGCCAAGCTCATGCGGGAGATCATGTCCGCGGGCTGAGCCCGACTGACGTACGACCGGAGGGCCGACCGTTCGCGGTCGGCCCTCCGTCGTCGTGGCGTGGGTGGCCTCAGTCGTTGTAGAGCGGGTAGTTGCCGCCGGCCCAGAGGACGCCGCTGCCGATGATGTTGAGCACCCCGAACGCGATCGCCAGGTAGCCGAGCACGGGCGACTGGCCGAAGCGCTTGGCGTCCCGGATCGACAGGTAACCGAAGACGATCCCCAGGATGCCGCAGCAGAGCAGGCCGAGGATGATGCCGAGCACGCCCCAGAGCACCGTGCGGTCACGGCCGGCCGCGGACGGCGCTGGCGGGGGCGGCGGATACGGAGTGTTCACGGCTCTCCTCCGGACGTCGGTGCCGCGACCCTCGGTCGCGTCCCTGCGCCCGAGGCTAGACCGGATCGGGGGCGGGAGATGGTGGATCACGGAACTCGTCGCCGCTACGGGGCGGTATCGGACTGCCGCCGCCGGCCCGGCATGCCAGAGTAGACGCGATGTCCTCCGTCACCCCTGATCAGCCCAGCCGTCCCGGCGTCGACGTCGGCCCCGGCGCCCGGCCGGCCGCGCCCGCCGGGCGGGGTCGGCGGGTGCCCGCGCCCCGCGCCGGCGAGCCGCGCCGCAGCCGCGCCCCGCTCGCCGTCGCGGCCGGGGTCGCCGCCGGGTGGGCGGCGCTCACCTCATGGCTGCCGGTCGTGGTCGTGCTCTGGTTGTTCCAGCTCAGCGAGGGTGCGGCCTCCGTGCCGGGTGCGCTCCGCGCCGGGCTGGCCGGCTGGCTGCTCGGGCACGGCGTACCGCTGGACACCGCCGCCGGCCCGCTCGGGCTGGCGCCGCTGGCGCTGACCGTGCTGGTGGTCTGGCGGCTGACCCGGGCGGGCGTGCACGCCAGCCGGGCCATCGGCGCGCGGGGTGGGCGGTCACCCCGGCAGGCGCTCCTCGCCGCCGGTGCGGTCGGCGTCGCGTACGCGCTGCTCGGGGTGCTCGGCGCGGTCCTGGCCGGCGTGTCACCGGTGCGCGCCGGGCTGACCCTCGTGGTGCTCGGCACGCTCGGGGCCCTGGTCGGCTCGGTGCGGACCACGCACGTGGCCGGCCTGCTCGCCGCGCGCTCCCCGGAGCCGCTGCGCGACGGGATCCGCACCGGGCTGGTCGCCGGGCTGCTGCTCTTCGGCGCGGGGGCCGGCGCGGCGGGGCTCGCCGTGGCCACCGGGGGCGGGGACGCCGCCGACCTGATCGGGGCCTACCGCACCGGGGTCGCCGGCCAGGCCGGCATCACGCTGGTCAGCCTCGCCTACGCGCCCAACGCCACCATCTGGGCGGTCAGCTACCTGCTCGGCCCCGGTTTCGCCGTCGGCACCGACACGGCGGTGCGCACCAGCGAGGTCTCCGTGGGGGCGCTGCCGGCCGTACCGCTGCTGGCCGGGCTGCCGCGCGGGCCGGTCGACGGCCTCGGGGCCGGGCTGCTCGCGGTGCCGGTCCTCGCCGGGATGGCGGCGGGCTGGCTGCTCGCCCGGCGGCTGCTCCGGATCGCCGCCGACGACCGGACGCCGCTGCGCTGGGGGCCGCTGCTCGGGCCGGCGGCGCTCGCCGGTCCGGTGGCCGGTCTGCTGCTGGGCGCCGCCGCGGCCGCCTCCGCCGGGCCGCTCGGGGGCGGCCGGCTGGCCGAGGTGGGGCCCGTCGCCTGGCAGGTGGCGGCGGTGGCGACCGCGGTCGTCACGGCCGGGGCGCTGATCGGCGCCGCCGCGACCCGGGTGCTGTCCCGCGCGCCCCGCTGAGGGCCGGCAGCTCGCCCGGCCCGCCGAGGGCCGGCAGCCCCCGGCCCGCCGAGGGCCGGCAGCCCCCGGCCCGCCAAGGGCCGGCAGCCCCCGGCCCGCTGAGGGCCTACAGACGCCGAAGGGGCGCCCCGGACGATCCGGGACGCCCCTGTCGCATGGCGGTCAGGGCTGGTTGGGCAGCGTGAAGCTGAAGCCCAGCAGGATGATCTGCAGCAGGCCGAGCACGACGCCGATGGCGCCGCAGATCAGGCCGGCGAGGGCCTGACCGTTGTTGTCGGCCAGCCCCTGGGCGGCCTTCTGCTTGCCCAGCCACCCGGTCACCAACGCGCCGATGCCCAGTGGGATGCCGAGGTAGCAGCAGACCAGCGGGATCGAGGCGATGCCGAGGATCATGGACACCAGACCGAGGGTGTTCTGCTGCTGCCCCGGCCCCTTCCCGGTGAACCCCGCGTTGGGGTACATGGGCGGCGGCGCGTACGCCTGCTGGCCGTACGGGTCCTGGTACGGCTGCTGCCCGTACGGCTGACCCGACGCCGGCTGCCCGTAGGGCTGGCCCGAGGTGGGCGGCTGCCCGTAGGGGTCCTGCTGGCCGTACGGGTTCTGCGGTGCGGCGTACGGGTCGTTCGGCTGCCCGGAGGTGGGCTGCTGACCGTACGGCGCCGCGGGCGGCGGGGCGTACGGGTCGTGGTGCGGCGCGGTCGGATCCTGGTGCGGCTGCTGGCCGTACGGATCCTGTCCGGGGTAACCGGGCTGCATGCGACTCCTCGTCCGATCTGTCAGTAGCCGCTGGTGGAGGTGTTGCCGCCCACCACGCCGGCGAGCCCACCGAGCAGGCAGCACACCAGCACGATCACGTACCAGCTGATGCCGACGATGAGCGCCCACTTGGACCACTTCTTCGACTCGGCGGCGGCGGCCTGGGCCCCCGCATAGTCGCCCTGCTGGAGCAGCGGGTTCACCTTGGAGGCGTTGATGATCGCCGGGATGGCCAGCGGCCAGAAGAGGAAGATGGCGACGATCGACATCGTCATGTTGTTGTTGACCTGCGGCTGCTGCGGCTGGTATCCGGGCTGCATCTCGGCGTACTCCTCATTCCACTCGACACCCCGCCAAGGGCGTCGGATCACTGACGGGTGCGGGCCGACGCGCGCCGGGCCCGAGCGACCGGCAGCGTACCTGGTCCGGGCCATTCACGTCGTCGGTGAATGTCGCAATGCCCAGCGGATGGACCCGCCGGCACGCCCGATAGGGTGGCCCGGTGACCGAGCCCGCGTCCGTCGCCCGCATCGTCGTCCTCGTCTCCGGCTCCGGGAGCAACCTTCAGGCCCTGCTCGACGCCGGCGCCGATCCTGCGTACGGGGCCCGGGTGGTGGCCGTCGGCGCCGACCGGGACGGCATCGCGGGTCTGGACCGGGCCGCCGCGGCCGGGGTACCGACCTTCGTCGAGCGGGTCGCCGACCACCCCACCCGCGAGGACTGGGACGCCGCGTTGACCGCCCGCGTCGCCGAGCACCGGCCCGACCTGGTCGTCTCCGCCGGTTTCCTCAAGCTGGTCGGTCCGCACTTCCTGGCCGCCTTCGGCGACCGCTACCTGAACACGCACAACACGCTGCTGCCGGCGTTCCCCGGCATCCACGGCCCGCGCGACGCCCTCGCCTACGGCGTGAAGGTCACCGGGGCCACGCTCTTCTTCGTCGACGCCGGCATGGACACCGGCCCGATCGTCGCGCAGGTCGCCGTGCCGGTGCACGACGACGACGACGTCGAGACGCTCACCGAGCGCATCAAGGAAGCCGAGCGGCGCCAGCTCGTCGAGCAGGTGGGCCGCCTGGTCCGCGAAGGTTGGACGATCACCGGAAGGAAGGTCACGGTCCCGTGAGTTCCACTCAGGACGAACGCCGCCCGATCAGGCGGGCGCTGGTCAGCGTCTACGACAAGACCGGCCTGGTCGAGCTGGCCCGGGCGCTGCACGAGGCCGGGGTGGAGCTCGTCTCGACCGGCAGCACGGCCTCGGCCATCGCCGGCGCGGGGGTGCCGGTGACCCCGGTGGAGACGGTGACCGGTTTCCCGGAGATCCTCGACGGGCGGGTCAAGACGCTGCACCCGAAGGTGCACGGCGGGCTCCTCGCCGACCTGCGCAAGGACTCCCACGTCGCCCAGCTCGACGAGCACGGCATCGCGGGAATCGACCTGCTGGTGTCCAACCTCTACCCGTTCCAGGCCACCGTCGCCTCCGGCGCCGGCGTCGAGGAGTGCGTGGAGCAGATCGACATCGGCGGTCCGGCCATGGTCCGGGCGGCCGCCAAGAACCACGCCTCGGTCGCCGTGGTGACCGATCCGGCCGCGTACCCGGCGCTGCTCGCCGCGCTCGACGAGGGCGGCTTCACGCTGGCCCAGCGGCGGGTGCTGGCGGCCCGCGCCTTCGCCGTCATCGCCGAGTACGACGTGGCGGTGGCCGAGTGGTGCGCCGCCACGCTGGCGCCCGAGGAGGACGGCTGGCCGGCCTTCGCCGGGCTGTCGCTGCGCCGCTCGGCGGTGCTGCGCTACGGCGAGAACCCGCACCAGCCGGCGGCGCTCTACGTCGACCCGTCCAGCCCGGCCGGGCTCGCCCAGGCCCAGCAGCTGCACGGCAAGGAGATGTCCTACAACAACTACGTCGACGCCGACGCCGCGTGGCGGGCGGCCAACGACTTCGCCGACCAGCCGGCGGTGGCGATCATCAAGCACGCCAACCCGTGCGGCATCGCGGTCGGCGCCGACGTGGCCGAGGCGCACCGCAAGGCACACGCCTGCGACCCGGTGTCCGCGTACGGCGGGGTGATCGCCGTCAACCGGCCGGTCTCGGTCGAGCTGGCCCGGCAGGTCTCGGAGATCTTCACCGAGGTGCTGGTGGCGCCCGGGTTCGACGAGGGCGCGGTGGAGATCCTCCAGGGCAAGAAGAACATCCGGCTGCTGCACGCGCCGGCCTTCGACCCGCTGCCGGCGGAGTGGCGGCAGGTCACCGGCGGCGTACTGGTGCAGATGGCCGACCGGATCGACGCCGAGGGCGACGACCCGGCCAACTGGCGGCTGGCCACCGGCGAGGCCGCCGACGAGGCGACCCTGCGTGACCTGGCCTTCGCCTGGCGGGCGGTGCGCGCCGTGAAGAGCAACGCGATCCTGCTGGCCAAGGACGGCGCGACCGTCGGCGTCGGGATGGGCCAGGTCAACCGGGTCGACTCGGCGCAGCTCGCGGTCAGCCGGGCCGGGGCGGACCGGGCCCGGGGAGCGGTCTGCGCCTCGGACGCCTTCTTCCCGTTCGCCGACGGCCCGAAGATCCTCATCGACGCCGGGGTGCGCGCGATCGTGCAGCCGGGCGGCTCGATCCGGGACGAGGAAGTGATCGCCGCCGCCAAGGAGGCCGGCGTCACCATGTACCTGACCTCCACCCGCCACTTCTTCCACTGACCCCCACCC